>JAGVGX010000298.1 GCA_020056865.1 Desulfobacterales bacterium | reverse complement strand
TCCTATTTGTTTGATTACAAGCTATTTTATATACCACAATGTGGCATGTAAAAACATATTAAATTATGTTCTTTACATCTTTTATGCACTAACACCCATGCCCGTGATTTCGGGTTCAACGAAGCATGAAAATTATCAAGTAGTTGGATCTATTTTCATATAAAAGGATTCAAGTGGTCAAGGATTCAAGTTAAAAGCGTTGAAATTAAAACACTTGAATCCTGGAATCCTCGAACCCTATTTTCATATAAATTTTAAATCAATACCATAATTGTTGCAAAACAATTAGCATATTTAACAGGTTAAAAATATGCATACATCTTCTTATTTGTTTTTACAAACATGATACATTTTTAGTCTTTTTTTTGCAAATGGCCTCGTCAAAAAAGCAAACGTCTTGCTTGCATACTCAGTAAAGTCAAATTCACTGCCACCTTATTTATAAAATGGCAATAGAGCAAGGGCTATGCCAAATACGCCTGTATTAACAATAGCATATTGATATAACTTGGCTTAATTCAAAAATCGCACTTGAGTATGTCTTGATGGGTATCCGCTGAGGTGGATATTTATTACACGGATGGTACCTATGTTTTTTTAAAAAAGGGGAATAAAGATACAGTCGAGAAATGGCATTAAAAAAAAACAGTAATAATATCGTAAAACGTCACGGACTTGATTAATTAAACAATATTCTGGCGCTTGACGAGTAACGTAAAACATCATATATTGTAGGTATGATTAAAACTTTTAAATGTAAAAACACTGAAAAACTTTTTGATGATGACGATATCAAAAAGTTTCGAAGCATCTCCAGAACTGCAAGATTGAAGATTGAAGTTCTTAATGCAGCTGTTTCATTAAACAGTTTAAGGGTTCCACCAGGTAACAGGCTTGAACAATTGAAAGGCGATAGAAAAGGTCAACACAGTATCAGAGTTAACAATCAATGGCGTGTTTGTTTTGTATGGAAAGACGACAATGTCTTTGATGTGGAAATCGTTGATTATCATTAGGAGGAAAAATATGGGAAAAAAACTATCTCCAATTACACCAGGCGATATTCTTTTAGAAGAATTTCTTAAGCCCATGGGAATCACTCAGAGCCAACTCGCAAAAGATATTAATGTGCCGGCAAACCGAGTGAGCCAACTTATTCACTGTAAAAGAGAAATTACTGCGGATACCGCATTGCGGCTTGGTAGGTATTTTGGGATTGAACCTGAATTTTGGCTTAATCTACAAAGCAGGTACAATATGAAAATAGCACAAATAAAGATAGGCCGGAAAATTATTCAAGAAGTAAAAGTGCGGATTCCACAAAAAGATTTGTATAATCATGCGGCTATATAGCTTGCTGATTTAACAAATTAGAAAATAGGCAAAGCCGAACAAAAAAACGCAGGGGACTCAAAAAGCTGCGCCCCTGATTTCAACAGTTCGGCAACAATAATTTGATGGTGATCCAATGATTATATTTGAATGGGACCCCCAAAAGAATAGAAGTAATATAGAAAAACATGGTGTTTCTTTCGAAGAAGCAAGTACAATATTCCAAGACACCTTATCCTTAACAATAGATGACCCTTTACACTCGATAGATGAAGAGCGATTGATCCTTATTGGAATGTCACAGAAAAATAGAATATTGGTTGTGGTTCATACCGAAAAAGGGGATAATATTCGAATAATAAGCGCCAGAAAAACCACTAAAAAAGAAAGGAAATATTATGAAAGTAATGAGAAATGATCCAGACATGCTGGAAGAATATGATTTCAGCAAAGGTATCAGAGGCAAATATGCAAAAAGATATGCTGAGAGTACGAATTTAGTTCTAATTGATCCAGATATAGCAGAGTTTTTTCCAGATCACGAGTCGATCAATGAAGCACTTAGATCATTAATTAATATCATAAAGAATAGACAAAAAAGATTTGCCGAACAAGCAGATGGACACTGACAGGTGTTTCACTAGCACTCAACACCTGCGGTCATCTGCGTGTACAGGCTTTGAGTTTTGAAAATATTGGAAAATTTGGGCTACAATGTTGACCTATTTGGTTTTTGGAATCACATACGCATTTGCAGCGGCAGTTCAACCAGGTCCGCTTCAGACGTATATAATATCACAAACACTAAAAAGAGGATGGCGGCCTACTATACCGGCAGCATTTGCTCCAGTTATTAGCGATATTCCAATTCTCATATTAGTTTTATACCTGCTCAGCACTATGCCGGATAATTTTATTCTCATATTAAGATTAGGCGGGGGGCTGTTTCTTTTATATCTCGGATTTAAAGCTTTTAAATCTTGGCAAACGTTTGATGTTGACCAAACTACCTCGAATGAATCGGTACAGCAAACTCTATTAAATGCTGTTTTTGTAAATCTATTAAATCCAGCTCCATATTTAGGATGGGGTTTAATTATGGGGCCACTTTTCATAGAGGGTTGGAAGGTGGCACCAATCAATGGAATTGCCATGATATTAGGCTTTTACATCACTTTAACATTAACCTTGGCTGGAATTATTATTCTATTTGGATTTGCTCGAGAACTAGGATCTAAAGTGAGTAAAATCCTAATTGGAATATCATCAATTGTATTATTCTCGTTTGGCATATATCAATTGTGGTTAGGAATAAACTATTTTACGCAAGGTTAAAAAATGGGTTGAGAATTCAACAGGCGAAAAACAAATAACAAGTATTGCTTTTCAAATAGAAAATAAATGTAGAGATGTAGAATCAAAACCATATAATTCCGCCAATAACAGAACAGCAAGCCATCGCAGATTTTATCGACCGTGAGACGGCGAAGATCGATGCGCTTTCTGCCAGGGTGGCTACACAGTCATTGAACGACTCAAGAAGTACCGAACGGCGCTGATCAGCTCAGCGGTGACCGGGAAAATTGATGTTTCGACTTGTGCAAAATCTGCACAGGTTCAAGGGGCTTGCTATGACAAATAATCAAGATTTTTACAAAGGTGAAATGGTCATTTACACCAGCCCCGAAGGCACGGCAAACATTGATGTGCGTCTTGAGGCTGAAACGCTCTGGCTTTCGCAGAAAATGATGGCGGAAATTTTTGACAAGGATAGCGATACCATCGGTTTGCATCTCAAGAATATTTATTCAGAACAGGAACTTGAAGAAACGTCAACTACCGAGGTTTTCTCGGTAGTTCAGACGGAGGGGAAAAGACAAGTAACAAGACGAGTCAAATTCTACAACCTTGATGCAATTCTTTCGGTCGGCTACCGGGTCAACTCGAAGCGGGGAACCCAATTCCGCATCTGGGCAAACCGCATTCTCAAGGAACACCTGGTTCAGGGCTACACCATCAACGAAAAACGACTGAAAGAAAAAGCCGCCATGTTGTTGTATCTGGTGGTAAAAAACCATTCCTTTGTGGACGGCAACAAACGCATTGCCGCCGCCATATTTCTTCACTTTCTCAGCAGGAACGATCTGCTGTATCGTCCTGACGGCAACCCCATCATTACCAGTGATGCGCTTGCCGCGCTGACACTGCTTATCGCTGTAAGTAAACCTGAAGAAAAAGACACAATGATAAAAATCGTTATCAGCATCCTCAACCGGGGGCAGGTATGAAAGCAACCACCGAAAAAGCCTTTGAAGCCTATATATAGGAAACCATACCCGCGCTGGGCTGGATTTCAGGCTCAAATCAGTCATGGGATAAAAAAATAGCCCTCTTTACCGATCAAGTCATTGCCTTTATCAAAGATACTCAAGCCGATCTTTGGGTGCAGATGGAAAAACTCCACGGTCAAGAACTCACCGGAAATATGTCTGGTTCAATTATAATGGACGGTGAAGATCAATACGGGGTTAAGTCTCCAACCGCAGTAGGAACAGGGAAAGCAAAAGATGAAGTCAAGCCTTTTTCAGAAATCATCCAGGCATTGAATGACCGTTTTGTGACCGACTTTTTCGAAGAAGATAGATTATTCTTTGAACAGATCAAGGAAAAGGCTTCGAAAGATGAACGAATCATTCAAACAGCTAAAGCGAATCCGCTTGATAAATTCGAACTGGGTATAAAATCCATTATTGAATCATTGATGATGTAAAGAATGTCAGAAAACGATGGAATCGTAACAAGGTACATGGACGATAGTAATTCCCAGAAGACGATATTCCCAATTCTTGCTGAAGAAATATATAAAAGCATTTTGGAGAAACAAGAATGAAGACCGTTTACGCACGTCTTGTGCTTCGGCGAAAAGGGGCGATAGGCGAAAATGAAGCCGAAAAAGACTTAGTGTTTAATTTGTTAAGTTTTCTATACTATCTTTTAGCTGTGCCCCTTTGACTTCTCGCTTTCGCCATTTGAAAGGTTTTGAGTCAGGGTTGTAAC
>JAGVGX010000129.1 GCA_020056865.1 Desulfobacterales bacterium | reverse complement strand
TTTATTCTCGGCAAACAGGGTTGACTTGCTTAAAAGGTTCATCAAAGTAGACTTTCCAACATTTGTATATCCTACCAATGCAACCCTCGGCATTTGCTCCCTGTTTTTACGCTGGGTACGCATTTGCTTGTCTATATTTTTAAGCTGCTCTTTTAAAAGCGCAATTTTTTTTCGGATAATCCGACGGTCAGTTTCAATTTCTTTTTCTCCGGGACCACGCATTCCAATACCTCCACGTTGCTTTGATAAGTGCGACCACATTCCTGTCAGTCGTGGAAGAAGGTATTCGTATTGTGCAAGCTCAACCTGTGTTTTTGCATTGGCAGATCTGGCGCGTACTGCAAAAATATCAAGGATAAGAGTGCTTCGATCTAACAACCGGCAACCTAATGCATCTTCAATATTCCTAAACTGAGAAGGTGTCAGATCGTCATCAAAAATGGCAACGTCAATTTTATTTTCTTCAACAAACGATTTTATCTCTGCAAGTTTTCCTTTCCCAACAAAGGTTCTGCCATCAGGGTGTTCCAGCTTCTGGGTAAACCTTTTAACAGGAATAACGCCGGCAGTTTCAGCAAGAAACGCAAGCTCATCCAAATATTCATTCAGTTGTTCAGAGGTTTGTTTCTTTGTTGCAAGGCCAACAAGAATGGCTTTTGAAGCCAATTGTTTGTGAGAATAGTTTTGTGGCAAAATACTTTTTGAGTTAAAATTTTCGGAAACCAATAATTTCTCTGATTTCCCGAATTGTTTTCGCAGCACTTTCTTTTGCTTTAGCAGCGCCGTCTTCCGCCACTTTTTTCAGATATACATTGTTGGAGGAAAGTTCAAGAATCTTTTCACGCAGGGGTGCCATGAATAAGATAATATCTTCAGCCAGTTGCTTTTTCAGATCACCATAGCGTATCTGACAACTGTTGTATAAATCGTCGAAATGGCTGATGGTGTCTTCTTTTGAAACAATCTTCATCAATGAAAAAAGATTTTCAATCATTTCGGGTTTGGGTTGGTTCATTTCGGTAGGACCGCTGTCTGTAACGGCTTTCATCACTTTTTTACGAATGGTGTCGGGATCATCTGCCAGAAACACTGCGTTGTTAGGGCCTTCCGATTTTCCCATTTTTCCGCTTCCATCTAAACCGGGAACTTTAATTAATTCCTGTCCGAAGTTATAGGCAACCGGTTCTGGAAAACAATCTGTTTTATACATACGGTTGAAGCGGGCAGCAAAATTGCGGGTCATTTCAAGATGTTGCCCCTGATCTTTTCCAACGGGTACTTTGTGTGCTTTGTGAATCATTATATCAGCCGCCATCAACACGGGATAAGTAAGAAGTCCTGCATTAATATTATCCGGATTCTGACGGATTTTTTCTTTAAAGGAAGTGCATCTTTCAAGCTCTCCCACGTATGCATTCATGTTCAGCAAAAGATACAGTTCCGTAACCTCAGGCACATCGCTTTGTAAATATAAGGTAGCAACTTCCGGATCAAGACCGGCAGCAAGGTATTCAACAAGCACCTGTTTTACATTACCGTGCAGATCTTCTGGTGTAGGGTGGGTTGTGAGAGAATGAAAATCAGCAATAAAAAAGAAGCACTTGGCTTCGTGCTGCATTCGGGTAAAATTGCGGAGTGCACCCACGTAATTTCCGAGGTGAAGATTTCCGGTTGAACGGATTCCGCTGACAACAATTTCCAAAGGAATAAAATTTAAGTTTGTGTGCAAAAGTAATAAAATTAAGGCAGACGTTTGCATGACTTAGAATCTGTTTGGATTTTGTTTTTTAGAATAATTATGATGAATAAATTGACCAGAGGAGGCAAAATTGACGCGAATAGCCGTAGTTATTTAAGGAGATTTTAACAATGTATGGTCAATTTAGGCGCATAATTAAATAGAAGGATAAAATTCAAACAGTTTCTAAACTTTGTGGATAATTGTAACTTTGCTGCAACGAATCTATATGACTGATCTTTTTCCAACTCCGGATAGTATTTGCAAAGCGCACGAACGCATTGCTCCGTATGTTCATCATACACCCGTATTAACCTGTCAAACCCTGAATAATTTAGTTGGCGGAGAAGTTTTTTTTAAATGTGAAAATTTTCAAAAGGCGGGTGCTTTCAAATTTCGTGGAGCCACGAATGCTATTCTACTGGCGGGAAAAGAAGCACAACAACAAGGCGTATCAACGCATTCGTCGGGTAATCACGCACAAGCCCTGGCACTTGCAGCGCGCATGCATGGCTGTAAAGCATATATCGTTATGCCTTCCGATTCACCGGATGTAAAGGTAAATGCAGTGAAAGACTATGGTGCAGAAATTACTTTCTGTGAACCAACTTTGATTTCACGTGAAGAAACGCTGGCTAAAGTTGTTGGAAAAACCGGGGCTATTGTTATTCATCCTTACGATGATTATAGGATCATTGCCGGGCAAGCAACGGCTTGTAAGGAGTTACTGGAGGATGTTGAAAATTTCGATCTGATTCTCGCTCCTGTGGGTGGTGGAGGATTATTAAGCGGAACGGCCCTTTCGGCTGCTTACTTTGGCAAATCAATACGAGTTGTTGCAGCAGAACCTGAAATGGCGAATGATGCATGGAAATCTTTTCAAGCAGGTAAAATCATTCCATCGGAAAATCCCAAAACCATTGCTGATGGTTTAAAAACATCTCTATGTGAAAAGACCTTTGCTATTATCCAGAAATATGTGGATGACATTGTTACTGTTGATGAAGAAGCCATTCGCAAAGCCATGTTTTTTATCTGGGAAAGAATGAAAATTGTGATTGAGCCGTCCTCTGCTGTGCCTGTAGCTGCATTACTCGAGAACAAGATAAAAATTCGCAATTTGCGCTGCGGAATTATTCTTTCGGGTGGAAATGTCTGTTTCAGGGACATAATTAATTAGATATTTAGATAATTATTTTGTTGAATTTTGTCCACAATTCCTTTGGATTAATCTAAATATGTTTTATATTTGTGGAAGTTCCAAAATCCACCCAAAATGAAACACATTATTGTACCTGTTGATTTTAGTGAGGAAGCGATCGGATCGTTAGAATTCTCGCTTAAAATGGCGCGTCGCCTTGAGTCGCATGTTGTTATGGTTTATGTACTTGAAGATAAAAATGCTTTGGGTGCAAAGTCCTTTGAAGAAGGTACTGCGATTGCAGAGCAAAAGTTTGCAGAGCTTCACAAAAAGTTCAGATCGTCCATTGCACCGGGAGTTGAGCTAACGTTTAAAGTACGAAGAGGAAATATCGTTGATGAAGTTTCAAAAGAATCGAATCATGAACATGCCGCTTTGATTATGTGCTCCAGCGTTCGTTTATCCGGATTCAATGCACTGTACAAAACCAATACCGCCTATAAAATAATTGCCAACACAAAGCCACCTGTACTTTCATTCAAAAATGATCGTATTCCGGAAACGATAAAGAAAATTCTTGTTCCCTTGGATACCACGCCAGAAACCAGACAGAAGGCAACGGCAGCAGCTGAATTTGCAAAAGCTTTTCATGCAGGAGTTGAAATTCTGGCAATGAACACTTCGGGTGGAAAAGAGGCGCAACGTGTTCTGGACAACTATACCGATCAGGTTGAATTGTTTTTTAAAGACAGAAAGATTCCGTTTCACAGTGAATGTGTTACCGGAAGTAAAGTAATTAAAAACATGATGGATCATGCGGAAAAAGTAAAAGCCGATGTAATTTGCATCATGACTGAACAGGAGGTTAAAACTTCCAATTTCTTACTGGGTTCCTTTGCACTTCAAATTGTAAATGAATCCCCTGTGCCAGTTCTGAGCGTAAGGCCGCGTGATACGAAAGTGCAGAGTTATCGCTAATCGCCATTAAGTAATCCTTTTTTTCAATTATTCTTAACCGGATCGTATCTTTGTGTGCTTACACATTTCAAATTCCATCGTTATGAA
>JAGVGX010000122.1 GCA_020056865.1 Desulfobacterales bacterium | reverse complement strand
CAAAACGAGCTTTTTGATCCTGATTTAACTCTGGACTACAAAGGAAGCCTTGCTAAACACAGTCTTTCCGAATGGACAAAGCATGAAAAAAGTCTCGATAAGTTGATTAATGCCCCTGTACTCGTTTGCACTATCGATCATCTGATACCGGCAACTGAAGGGACGAAAGGTGGCAAGCAGATTGCCCCCATGCTAAGGCTGTTAACTTCTGATCTGGTTCTGGATGAACCTGATGACTTTGGATTGGAAGATTTGCCAGCACTATGCCGGTTGGTGCATTGGGCAGCGCTATTGGGTAGCAGGGTTTTACTGTCCACGGCAACCATGCCGCCATCATTGTCCTATGCGCTTTTTCTGGCCTATAAGGATGGCTGGGAACAATATGCCAAGGCCAATATTGCAGATTGGAAGGGTGAGATTTCCTGTGCCTGGTTTGATGAGTTTGAAAGTAAACCGGGAGAGTATAGCGACTTTACACAATTCAAAGCTGCACATGAAAGCTTTGTAAAAAAACGTATTAAAAATCTCAATGCCAGTGTAACGACCAAACAAAAAGGAGACATAATTCTTGTTCAACTGGAGTCAAGGCCAATCAGCAGTTGCTTGGCTCAAACCATCCAGGACAATATTATAAAGCTACACAAGAACCATCATCAAAGCCACGATGATAAAAATGTCTCTATTGGCCTCGTCCGTATGGCAAACATTAATCCCCTGGTAGCTGTTGCCATTGAATTGTTGCAAAAGGACGTCTCTTCGCATGATACCTGTATTCATTATTGTGTTTATCATAGCCGATATCCGCTTGCGATTCGTTCACACCTTGAAAACAAACTTGATAGGATTCTTAAACGACACAAGCCGGAAGCCATTTGGCATCATCCGGAGATAGATGCGAAATTAAATAATAGCCGTCAACGAAACCACATCTTTGTGGTGATTGCTTCGCCAGTTGCCGAAGTTGGCCGTGATCATGATTATGACTGGGCAATTATCGAGCCCAGTTCCATGCGGTCTATTATCCAGCTGGCTGGAAGGGTTCTCAGGCACCGGCCCCTTGTCCCCCTTGAGCCAAATATCTTACTGTTGAATAAAAATTATAAAGCGTTAACAGGCACAGAAAGGTGCTTTGAAAAGCCAGGGTTTGAAATAAAAGGACTGCAAAATCAAAAATCGCATGATTTGATGGAAATACTGCCTCAGGCTCAATATGAGATTATTAATGCCATTCCAAGAATTACGGTGCCTGAAGGATGCATCCTGAAAGATAATACCTGGAGTAATCTGGTTGAACTGGAACATAAAGCACTCACCCAACAACTTTTCACTGGAAATAAGCCTGCGAATGTTTGGTGGAAAAACTATCCTCAATGGTGCGGCGAGGTCCAAAGACAGCAGCGATTTAGGGATTCTCCAATAGATGCGGCCTATTATCTCTGGATCACAGATGAATACCGTCCGGCAAAATGGCAATGGAAAAATGAAAATGTAAAACCGGCAAAGTTTGGTGAATTGTCAGGTGTGTCAATCGAAACTTTTCAATGGAATAGCCCCGGCACAGGGAACGACTTCTGGTTCGATCTTGATGCAAAAATGATTTATTCAGAACTGGCTGATGAATTAAATATTAATACGCTGGAGGAAGTTAGTCGGCGATTTGGAGAGGTGCGATTGATCGAGTATGAAAATCGTCCTCAAGAATACAAATATCACCATAATTTGGGTATATTTCAGGAAATAAGGGAGCGCGTATGAGTGAAGAAAAAAATAATTTTGAAACTTGGGCAGAAGTCATAGTTGATTTTTTTGAGTATATGGTAAGAGAATCGAAATTATACAAGGCTCGAGAATATATTGAAAATAAGGATAATGAAATAAAAGCTGAAAAAGATGCAAATAAAAAAGAAAAATTGGTGAAGAAAAAAATTATTAAGGAAAAAGAACTTGAAAGTTTAAGATCTAATGCACTTGGTACTGAAATTAGAAAATGGATAAGCCAAACGAGTAAGAAGAGAATTGGAGAAGGGAAAAGAATTATTAAGGCAACACATGTATTAAGATTTACACATAGTTCATCTGACTCTGATGGTTGTTTCTTGGATGAAAAAACGAAAGAAATGCTTCTCACAACTGCATCATTAAAAAACGATATCCCTTATGACATGGCTCATAATAATGGGAATTTGATAACCATATCCCGTTTTTTAGCACTTAGGTTAACCGAAGATCCGATCATTGATAACATATTAAGAGGGGACTATAGCTTCCTCATGCCATTTTGCGAAGATAAAAAACAACTGGATGAGTGGAAAGCGGGATTTTCAAATTTGGTAGAACATAGGGAAATAAAAACAGCAGATAAAGCAAAACAAATATATTTTCCGATACCATTAGACGTTAGAGGGGATAATGGAAATAAATATAAATACCATTTGATTGTACCCCTTTTTTCATCAACTTTAGCAGAAAAGATATATTCAAAACAAACATATCTAAGATTTTCTGAAGAGCAAATAGAAGTAAGAAATAGAAAAAATGATTACAAAAATAACAATAACACAAATCCTATATATCATAAAAAATCATATGATAATTTTCCCAATATAGCCATTCAGAAATTTGGAGGGGACAATCCGCAAAATGTTTCGATGCTGAATACTAGTAGGAATGGCAAAAGCTATTTGTTCTCTTCTGAACCACCAGCATGGAAATATCAATTAAAACCACCCATAAATGAGAGATCATTATTTGCTGCCTTTTTTAGCCAAAGAGCAAATAAAGAAATAGACTACCTAAGAGAAATTTTACTCAGATTTCAAACAATTGGCTTAAGTATAAAAGATCCAAAAAAGAAAAAATGGATTGATAGCTGGATAAGTCAAATTATTGAGGAAATTATGGCTTATACGTTTAGCATACAGAATCTATCACCTGGCTGGTCAAAGAAAAAAAACATTAAGCTTAAGCTGGAACATCAATACTTCCTGGATCCATACCGTGACGATGAAGTCTTTCAAATGGGACGTCAGTCAACCGATTGGCAAGCAGTTATTTGCAGCGATTATGCCAACTGGCTCAATGGTAGGTTAAAGGGAAAAGATAAAAAATTCACGCCACAGCATGAACATACACGAATATGGAAAAGTATTAT
>JAGVGX010000219.1 GCA_020056865.1 Desulfobacterales bacterium | reverse complement strand
GCAGGGTTTATGAGAAATTTAACTCCCTATTTTATTGATAAAATCAACCAGGAGAACGGCCGGTTTCGCATCATGAATATTCATCCAGCGCTCCTTCCAGCTTTTCCTGGAGTTGATGGATATGGCGATACCTTCTGTTACGGATGCAAAGTGGGCGGTTGTACGGTACATTTTGTTGATTATGGGGAAGATTCCGGGCCGATTATCGGCCAGAAAACATTTCAGATTGAGCATAACGATACGCTTGAATCCATTAAAGAAAAGGGGCTTGCTTTGGAGTGGACGCTTTATCCGGAATGCATTGAACTTTTTGCCAGAGGACATCTTAAAACGGTTCAAAAAGAGTACATATCAAAACAAGGGGAAAAGTCATTTAGAACTGTTATAGAAATTCAAAGGTGTTGATTTTATAATGGATCTGTATAGGTTAAAGTAAATTTACCATCAATGGGATTGCCACCAATGTTCCTATCGAACTGCCTATATTTGTAAATACAACAACAAGCAGTATTCGGGTAACATTGTTTTTCCAGAATCCTTTTATGGTAAGAATATCTTCAGACAGGTTGACGATGTCTTTTACTTTTGGTTTTCTTATAAGGGCTTCGACCATTCCAGAGACCCAGCCTGCAGCAATCATTGGATTTAATGATGTCAACGGGGCGGCCAGAATTGAAGAACCTATTGTTAATGGGTGAGCCATGGCTGCTAATGCTCCCATACCTGCAAGCAGGCCGTGTGCCAAAAACCACCATTTAATCATGTGTGTGCCTGCATGGGCGCCACCGATAAAAAAGCCGAAAATAATCAGTATCAAAATCAATGAGGGCAGGCTCCATTTTAATATAACAGATACCTTGCTTTTTGGCGGTACCTGTTCAAGGGCACAAATATCTATTTTTTGATCTATATATTTTTTAATTCCCGGCAGATGACCTGCGCCCACAACGGCAACAATGTTATTTCCTGGTGCGTTTCTGATTTTATGGGCCAGGTATTGATCTCTTTCATCTATAAGAATTTTTTTTATTACAGGGTGTTTTTTACCTACTTCTGAAAGTATACTTTCAAGAACATCTTCCTGTTTCATTTTTTCAATATCTTCAGCAGTAATGTCTTCGATTTTTCCCAAAGAAAATATCATTTGAAAAAAAAGTTTCATTTTGCTCCATAACCCCATACTGCGAAATGTTCTTGTAAGGGTAACACGGATATCCCTGTCTGCAAGAAGTATCTCTGCACCTGTTGACTCAGATGTTTCTATGGCTTTGATCATTTCCTCGCCGGGCCTTATATCAAATTTTTCTGCGATTTTTTTTTGAAAGGATGCCAGTAACAGGTTGGAAAGTAAAAGAAATGTTTTTTTCTCTCTGATGACCTTTACGATGTCTGTTTCCTGCCACTTTTGATTTTGTTTTATTGAATTGTATCTTGACTCGCAGAGCTCAACACATACAGTGTCAGGACATTTTTCTTTGATAACGGAAACCACAAGGTCAGCGCTTTCTTTTGAAACATGAGCGGTTCCTAAAATGGTTATTTTTTTTTCACCTAAATTGATAGAATGAATTGAAGAATTGTTTGACGGTTGCATTAAAATTATTCCTTGTTTAATTTTTTGTTTAATTATAACTATTTAAATGATTTATGCAAGGCAAGATTAAAAGTGAAATATTTTAAGCATGTTACATAATTGAGGCTCAAGATGGGTTGAAGTTGTTTGAGGCTGTTTTTGCCGAAAAGATCTCTGTAATGATCAAACACCCTGTTTGGTGATGGAAAATCTTATTTGTAGAATATATGGCATATAAATTGCGTATCTCTGAGATTATGCAGTGAACTGATAAATAAGAGCGATTCCATGGGAGATAAATTGACAGATCAGGTTCAGCTTGAGGAACTACTCAATGAATCAAATGCCAGATTCCTTTTTGTTAACGATCATATGGAAGAAGGGTATTTCGAGACGGATTTGTCCGGTGACTTAACATTTTATAATCATATGTTTTGTCGTATCGTTGGGTATCCTGAAGATAAATTACAGGGAATGAGATATCAAAGCTTTTTGTTAAAAGACTGTGTTAAAGATGCCTCTGCGTTATTTCAGGACGTATATGAAAAAAAAGAACGGCAACCTCTGTTTCATGGGCAGGTGGTTACACAATATGGTATAAAAAAGCAGGTTCAGATAAACGTGTTTTTAAAAAAAGACACCAACGGCCGCGGGATTGGTTTTGGCGGTATTGTCAAAGATTTGAGCAGACGAAAAAAAATTATTGAGAAACTGGTTGAAGCAGGTGCGGATTGGAAGATGTTTGCTGATTCATTGCCGCAAATCGTTTTTGAAGTCAATGCATCTGGTATGGTTTCATTTATTAACCGTAATGTATGTAGCTTGCTTGGATATAAACAAAAAGAATGTTTGCACGTAATGCATCTGCACCATTTTTTTTGTGAACATGACAGGGACAGTGTAACTGCTTATATCCAAAAATGTTTTATAGATCTTGCAGATAATGGCCTTGCGTGTCAAGCGCTTAAAAAAGACGGCAGTTCTTTTCCTGTTATTTTATATGCCAATTTAGTTATTAGAGGAAATCAACCCGTTCATATTCGGGGATTTCTTGTTGATGTGAGTGAACGTCAAAAAACAGACGCAAAATTACAAAAGGCTGAAGAAACATCCATTCACCTGGCCAATAAAGAGAAAAATACGCGAAAGATATTTCAAAAATACATTTCAGATGAGGTTGTAAATCAGGTCATGTCTCTTGATGAAAAAGATCTGATTGCTGTTGGAGAAAAGAAAACCATATCTGTTTTAAATGTGGATATAAGAGGTTATTCTCTTTTGACAAAAACAGTTGATGCCGAAAAGGTTATATTAGTGCTTAATTATTTTTTAATGATTATGGGAAAAACGGTTTTATTTTACAACGGCATGATTGATAAATATCTTGGAGATGGATTGATGGCAATTTTCGGAGCACCTTCTCCTCTTGCAAATCCTTCTATAAATGCGACAAAGGCATCAATAGATATGATCAAGAATTCGAAAGAGGTAAGCCGGTTTTCGATGGATTTGTGCAACATGCCATTGACTGTAGGTATCAGTATTAATACTGGAGAAGCAATTGTTGGAAATATTGGTTTTGATAAGAAGATAGATTATACGGCAATTGGTGCTGTGGTGAACAATACGTTTCGTCTTCAGGAACATACGAGAACAAAACCGAATTCGATTCTTATTTGTGATAAAACGTTAGCAAAGATAGAACCTTATATGCATGAATCGTCGCTGAGCGATATAACGGTTCAGAGCTGTTGTGATAAAATCAATGCATATGAACTTCGATATATCGACCCGGATGTTTAAATAGGGTAGTTCAATTTTGGTAATATTTGAAATGAGTTTTTTTATTTATTAAATGGTTTTATGAGTTTGTTATTAAGCTACATTGAGGTATGAAATGAGGATAGTGTGTCCAACATGTGCTAAACAGTATAATATCCCTGATAATCGCCTTCCCCAAAAAAAAATGGCTAAATTTACATGCAAGGGTTGCGCGGGTATTATTAAATTAGACTTGCATTCAAAAACTGTTATTGATGTTGAATCAACAGCATCCCAACACGCTGGTTCCAGAGATGAAAAACAGCCTCTGGAACAGCCAATTTCAGAAGATGTTGATCCGCTTGAAATTGCAATGTTTAGAAAAAAGATTTTAAGATCCATGAAAGAATTGCCACCCATGCCACAGGTTGTATCGAAAGTTAGGAATATTATGGCCAATCCTCTTTCAGGTTTTAAAGATATTTCAAAGGTGATCGAAACAGATCAGGCTATCGCGGCAAGGGTGCTTAAAATAGCAAATTCTGCTTTTTATGGTATGAGCGGCCAGGTCGCAACCATTCATCAGGCATCCGTGGTGCTTGGATATGAAACATTGAGTGAAGTCTTAACCGTTGTTGGCGCTTCTGCCCTTCTGGGAAAACGAATGAAAGGCTACAGAATGGATTCAGGGGCGCTGTGGAGGCATTCTTTGTTCGTTGCTTTTTGTTCAAAGATTATTGCAGCTATGAAAAATCCCAAGCTTGAAAATGAAGCGTTTTCCGCAGGGTTGCTTCATGATTCCGCCAAACTTGTACTTGATGATTATCTTTTTGAAAAAAAAGATAATTTTGAAAAATTTATAGGCAATGATCAAAATGCTATGCTTAGCGCTGAAAAACGGTTCTTGGGTTTTGATCATGCAGAGTTAACATTTGAATTATGCAAGTTGTGGCATATCCCTGAGTTTCAAACGCTGTCTATAAGATATCATCATAACCCTGCCAACTCAAATAGAAACCATCTTGCCTATATATTGCATACGGCAGATTTGTTATCAATGATCAGCATTATTGGAATGGACGGCTTCAGAGACCAGATAGAAGAAGATTGCCTTGATTTTATAGGTCTTTCTGAAGAAGATTTTGAGGGTATTATT
>JAGVGX010000199.1 GCA_020056865.1 Desulfobacterales bacterium | reverse complement strand
CGAACCATAGGCCGGCCTTGTATAGAAAATTCAATCGTTGTTCTGTAAATGGCAGGCTGGTTATCCAGGATCAGAATGCGCTCTGAAAGCCACGTATTAAAAAAATTGGCTGCGCTGGTATGATGATCCTCACCGCCATTCACATGTGTTTTTCCCAAAATAAGCCGCACAATGTTATTGGGATGCCTCTTGTGAAACATTTCCTGCTGTTCTTTTGAAATAACGTCATAAGGCGGGGCTACAACATCCGCCATATTGGAAATCTTATCAGCATTATAATGAATGCCTTTGAAAGGGACAACATTTGCCATACAACATTCCTTTATTGATTATTTATCTATTCCACAGGTTTTTGTTACAACAATGCTGAACAATGATCAAGCTAAATCATTGACAGATGCCACCAATACAGTATATTTAAGCGATTATGTTGCGTTCCAATGTGTTCTAACCTCCTGTTGAGGCATACTTTAAACGTAGCTGGAGAGGTGGCCGAGCGGCTGAAGGCCCCGCTCTCGAAAAGCGGTATCCTGTTACAAACGGGATCGTGGGTTCAAATCCCACCCTCTCCGCCAGCCTAACTATTTGGTACCATTTGAAACAACTTTCAGTTTGAATATTTTATAGAATTTAGTTAAAATGGCATTTAGTTGTTTGATATAATAAATAACAATAATAAAAACACACGCAGAAATCCAATAGAAATGCTCATGAAATTGAGTACCGTTGGCAACGATTTTTTTGCGTCTTTTTGGGCAAAAAATTTAAATAAAGGAGAGTGCTATGGGAGAAAAAGGCAAGAAAGATAAGGGTAGAAAAGAAGAACAAAAAAAAGCGAAATTGACACTTAAAGAGAAACGGAAACAGAAAAAAGAGGGGAAAAAATAAATTTAAAAAATAAAAAAGCATAACTTCTATATGACCTTTGGTAAATTGTCGCAACCCTTATCCCAAAGCTACATCAAGAATCATCATTACTGCAAAACCGGTCATGGTTGCCATGGTTACTAAGTCGATGTGTTCGTAATTGTTTTGAGATTCCGGGATGAGTTCTTCCACCACGACAAAAATCATGGCTCCAGCAGCAAAACAAAGCGCATAGGGTAGAATATGTTGCATTTTTAAAACAAATAGTGCTCCGAAAACGCCGGCGACAGGTTCCACAATACCGGAAGCTTGCCCCATAAAAAAACTTTTCCCTTTAGACATCCCTTCTCTTCTCAATGGCATTGATACAGCAGTCCCTTCAGGAAAATTTTGAAGCCCAATGCCGATTGCCAAAGCAATTGCGCCTCCAATCGTGGCATAAGGAAGATGAGCGGCTACAGCTCCAAAAGCAACGCCCACAGCCAGGCCCTCAGGTATATTGTGAAGGGTTATGGCAAGTACCAGAAGCGTGCTTCGCTGCCATGAAGTTTTTATCCCTTCTTTTTTATTAATACTTAGGGTTGGATGAAGGTGTGGCAGAACCTTGTCCGTCAGTCTCATAAGAATCCCGCCACCCATAAATCCGATCACAGCGGTCAGCCATGGCGTATGTCCCAACTGTTCCGCTATCTTGATACCTGGTGCAAGAAGAGACCAGAAGCTTGCAGCAATCATTACACCGGCAGCAAAGCCAAGCATGGAATCCATAAGCTTCTGGTTTACAGTTCTTGTAAAAAAAACAAGGGCTGCGCCCGCAGCAGTTACGCCCCAGGTAAAAAGCGTTGCAATGAACGCCTGGGTAACGGGATTGAATTGTAGAAAGAAATCGGTCATTTTGAGTTTCCTGAAAATATTAGCCTATTTGTTTGAACGTATCCATTAAGGAGGCCGCGGTGCTTCTTGCTGTCATGTTTTTAGAGGTCAAAGCTCTGATGTGCAGCTCGGGCAACGTGTCGCCCTAATCGGAATTGTGGTAAAGCATTTCGAACATTCTTTCGTAGTTGGTTCGGCAGCAGGTGCTTCTTTTTTCTTTTTAAGGCGGTTTATTTGGTTGATGACCATAAAGATTGCAAAAGCCACAATAAGAAAATCTAAAACCGTATTGACGAATAGACCATATTTGATTGTCACAGCTTCTGCTTCAGCGGTTTTTTCTTTGAGTATGATCGCCAGATATGAAAAATCAACATTGCCCATAAGTAAGCCGACAGGTGGCATGATAACATCTTTAACAAACGAACTGATAATTTTCCCAAACGCACTCCCGATAATAATACCAACGGCCATGTCGACAACATTGCCACGCATGGCAAATTCTTTGAATTCTTTCATCATTCCCATGGTCATTCTCCTTTTTTAATAGGGTTGTGGTTTTGGCGTTAGGGGTTTTTACTTTGGCACGGAAAGGAACCCCAGGCGACGCCAATGCAAAAAAAAAGTTTTTACCATCAATAGATGCGCGTGATTGAATCAGCTATTTCATCTGCAATTTTAAGAAGTAGATGTTATACTAAATCATAGCCTATTTCTAAATCATAGCCTGTTTTTAAAAGCAACATAAAAACTGCTTGTTATCTGTTTGTTGAAACATACCACCTGTTGTGTGAATCTGGGTATATTATGGAATACCATGCCAGTGCATTTATGTATTGTTTATGCGTCCCTTGAAGCTTCAGGTGCTTTCCCATTTTAATTGACAATTGTCGACAATCATCATATGTATTGTTTTTAAATTTAATAATTGAATAACATTGAGATTGTATAGCAATGAATCAGTATAATTTTTCAAAGCCGCAGCCGCTGGT
>JAGVGX010000004.1 GCA_020056865.1 Desulfobacterales bacterium | reverse complement strand
TTATGTTTTATTTAAATAACTGTATAGTTACTTATATAGTGTTCACACATAAATCATAATTTTTGTTCAAAATCAAGGCATTTAAAAAAAATAACCATATGTAACTATTTGATAATAAAAATGTTATTTTTTAGCTCTGCACAACTGTTGATTAAAAATAATTTACATATGGACGATAGATTGCATCTTTAAAAAGAATGAGCCTTTTTGGGGCTACTTGTTTGGAATCTATATTCTTTAGTATTATTTCGTATGTCAAGAAAAAATTTTTATTAATAACGCATATATATTTAAATAAGCAGCTTATATGCCCAAAAAATCGAAATGAGCAAATTTTCTATCTGACTGATTATTTATTTTTTACATAGTTTAATCTGCTTTGGGTCGGACACTGTTCAGATTTGACCTTGCTGTAAAATGGTGCGCCCGGCTGGATTCGAACCAGCGATCTTCAGCTCCGGAGGCTGACGCCCTATCCCCTGGGCCACGGGCGCAATATTAAACTATTTGGAAAATAACGTGCAATTATCAACCAGACGTTTTTATTCTTTCAATAATACCTGCTGCCAAAAGCGGAAGCATGATTTCATGGTGGCCGATGAGGTTGACGCCCTTGCCTGCCCTTTCTGTCGGCCGACGAACCACATTGGTTTCAGGTCGATAATGGCGTATGAAATCCAAATTCACCGTGGTAATATTTTCTACTTTATGTCCTGTATTGCGTGCAAGTGTAAGCGCTTTTAAAAAAACTTCAGGAAGTATAACCGCAGAGCCAACATTAAAATAAACCCCTTGTTCCAATGTTGCAACGATCGAGGCAAAGGTTCGAAAATCTCTATGGCTTGACTGGCCCGCGCTTTTGGGATCGAACTGAGGATGCATATGAATAATGTCTGTTCCTAATGCAACATGAACCGTGACAGGAACATTGCATCGTATACCTGCAGCAAGAATGCTTTTATCTATAAAGGGCAGGTTTTGCTGAATTATAGACATGCCTACAGCCTCCCCCATACCTAAATCCTTCATGCCCGCAGTGCAAATGGCGTCACTGAGAAATGTGCAGGTCTCATGAGCCATGCCAAATGTTCCGTCTGTAAGGGAGGCTGAAACATCCTCTGAGGTTTTTCCTGTCATGGCAAGCTCAAAATCGTGAATAATACCAGCCCCGTTCATGGCAACAGCAGTTATAATACCGCGTTCCATAAGATCAATAACAATCGGATTCAGACCTGCCTTTATAACATGGGCACCCATAGCAAACACAACGGTTTTATTATGTTCAAATGCAGTAGCAACCGATTCGATAACCAAACGGATATCCCTGCCAGCAAGGATGTCCGGCAGCGAATTAATAAAATCAGAAAACGGGCCGCCTTTTTTCCATATTCTTGCAAAATCATCCGTTGAAACTTTGCTTTTACGTTTGAAAATCGAATATGTTTTTACACAGCTTAAATCTATGGGTTGAAATGTATGGGCCATTTATCGGTTCCGTATCATGGGTTAAGTATCATAAGCTATCAGGAAACAGATTTCTGTCAACAAGTTCACAAAGTATATGTGCAATGGTGATATGCACCTCCTGGATTCTTGCAGTTGTTTCAGACGCAACAGTAAAAACCATATCCGAGCATCGGGCAAGTTCACCACCAGAACCTGTCATTGCCATGGTATACATTCCGATTTTTTTAGCTGCATGCATTGCCTGGATGACGTTTTTAGAATTTCCGCTGGTACTGATTCCTATTGCCACATCCCCTTTTTTCCCCAATGCCTGCACCTGCTTGGAAAAAATATCATCAAAGTTATAGTCATTGCCAATGCTGGTGATAATAGATGTGTCTGTGGTAAGTGCAATAGCGGCCAGAGGCGGCCTTTCTATTTTAAAACGGTTGACAAATTCAGCGGCAATATGCTGAGCATCAGCAGCACTTCCTCCATTGCCAAATATCATGATTTTATTGCCGGATTTAATACAGGAAGCGATGGTTTTTATACTGCTAAGAATATTATCTATATTTTGCTTGATGCATTGCTCTTTTACACGAAGACTTTCACCAAGGATCTCGAGTATCAGGTCTTTTTCAGTTTTCATTTTGAAGTTGTCCTGTTTGAAGTTGTTGCCATAAGTTTTACAAAAGCATCTTTAATCTGGGTAAGCTCATGGTTCTGTATGGTTCTTAAATCCATAATAAACCTGTTGTCTTCTATTCTGCCGATAACCGGGGGTGTATTCAAACGCATCATGGTCACAACTTGATTTACAGATACCCCATGAATCTCTACACAGATGCATTTGCTTGGCAACTCAAGCAATGGCAATGCACCACCTCCTGCCCGTGAATCACGATCGACTATTTCACAACAGATATCATTACTGATATCTTTAAGCATGTTTAACAACATGTCTGCTTTTTCTTTAATTTGTTCAAGAGGGCATGTCAGCATTCTTAGCGTTGGTATGGATTCAACGGCCTTTTCAGGATCTCTGTAAAGGTTCAGTGTGCTTTCAAGAGCAGCAAGCGTAAGCTTGTCAATACGCAGGGCTCGGGCTATGGGGTTTTTCCTGATGTTATCTACAATATCTTTTTTCCCCACAATAATGCCTGCCTGAGGGCCACCCAAAAGTTTGTCTCCGCTGAATGTAACCACATCAACGCCGGATTTGACGGATTCTTGAATTGTAGGCTCCTTTAACAGGCCGTATCTGGAAAAATCAATAAAAGATCCGCTTCCCAGGTCCTCCATAACCGGAATATTGTACTTTTTGCCAAGACAGACCATGTCCAAAAGGCTGACACTTGCTGTAAAACCTACAATGCTGTAATTGCTTGTATGTACTTTTAATAGAAGCGCCGTATCAACTTCTATTGCATTTTCATAATCTTTTTTATGGGTGCGGTTTGTTGTACCCACCTCTTTTAAAATTACCCCACTTTTAGCCATCACGTCCGGTATTCTGAATGAACCTCCAATTTCAACAAGCTCACCACGGGAAACAATCGCTTTTTTCCCTTTTGCCAACGTATCCAGGCAGATAAAAACAGCGGCAGCATTATTGTTTACCACCATGGCAGCTTCTGCTCCGGAAAGTTCACATAAAATATCTTCCACAATTGCGTGCCTGCTGCCACGCACCCCTTTTGAAAGGTCAAATTCAAGATTCGAATAACTTTGTGCCACAGATATGAGGTTGGTTGTCGCTTCAGCTGCGAGTAAAGATCTGCCGAGATTGGTATGAACAACAATCCCTGTTGCGTTAATCGTTCTGACAAGGCAAGGGGCCAATACCGAAGATACTTCCTCTTTTACTCTTGTTAACACGGATGCATCAGAAAGATCTGAATCTGTTATTTCATGGCTGTCTTCTATAATTGTATTTCTCAGACCGTTTAATACGCTTCGAATGGATCCCACAAGAACGGATCTTGAAATGCCGCAAAAAAATGGACCCTGAGCAGCCAAGTCGAGAAGATGATCAACACCGGGAAGCTGTAGTAACAATTTCTGTTTTTTTTCTTCCATTAGCAAAATTTAATTAATACAATTCAATATATTAAAATAAAAAGTTACCCTTGCAGTAATCTGAAAATAATAATGCCTGCAAATATCATTGCAAGGACAAGAACAAACAACAACTGATCAGGGCAAAACCTTTTCATGAATACACTTTTAGATGTGTTAAACACATTATTCACTATCCAATCCAAATGCGGTATGCAAAACACGAACCGCAAGCTCTGCATACTTTTCTTCAATGACACAGGAGATCCTTATTTCAGAAGTACTGATAAGCCGGATATTGATATTTTCTTTTGACAGGGCTTCAAACATTTTTGCAGCAACGCCTGAATGGCTTTTCATCCCAACTCCGGTTACAGAAACCTTTGCGATATTTTCAGCACTCAAAACCTCTTTTGCACCTATTTTTTTAGCGATCTTTTTTGATATCTTCAATGCATCTTTAAAATCTGTAGCAGGAACAGTAAACGTAAGGTCAGTTTCTCCGCCTGTACGTGTATTTTGTATAATCATATCAACCAAAATGCCTGCTTTGGCAATCGGTGCAAATACCTTCGCTGCAACACCTGGCTGGTCAGGCACCTTTTTCAAAGTAATTCGCGCTTCGTTCTTATTACAAGTTACACCTGAAACAACCAGGCGTTCCATATCAGAATCCTCTTTAACTACCATGGTTCCCTCCTCACTGGAAAATGATGATCTAACATGTACAGCGACATTGTATTTTTTAGCAAACTCAACAGAACGAAGCTGGAGAACTTTTGCCCCAAGACTGGCCATCTCAAGCATTTCATCATAAGAAATTTTATCTAATTTTCTTGCCTTTTCACACAGGTTCGGATCAGCTGTGTAGATACCGTTAACGTCTGTATAAATTTCACAAACATCAGCATGAATTGCTGCAGCAATTGCAACCGCAGATGTATCTGACCCCCCGCGGCCCAACGTAGTGATATCACCATTGGCATTGCTTCCTTGAAATCCGGCCACAACAACTATTTTTTTTTTTTTAATATGCGCCTTGATACGCTGAGCACCAATGCCTAAAATTCGAGCTTTCCCAAAAGCACTGCTGGTTTTGATTTCAGCCTGATATCCCAGCAAAGAAACGGCCGGATAATTCATGGACAATAATGTCATGGCCAACAGCGCTGCCGTTGTTTGCTCTCCTGTTGATAAAAGCACATCAAGTTCCCGCTTGTCGGGTGAGCAGGTAACCCTGGTGGCCATTTCAATGATGCTGTCCGTTACACCTGCCATGGCTGAAAGCACTACAACCAAATCATTGCCTTCATCATAGGTTTTTACTACTCTTTTAGCGACACTGCGTATTCTATCTAAATCCGCCACAGAGGTGCCGCCGTATTTCTGAACAACTAAGCTCATTATTTCTCCTTGAACATTATCTTTTAATCTTTCCGGCAATATTGTCTTTTAAATTGCTTGATAAAACATTCATACGCAGGCCCATATGCCCGGATATCTATTTTTCTTGATTCATCATTGAGAATTTCAAAATGAATCGAAAGATATTCAGCCATATAATCCGGGGCAAGCCGATTTGCCCATTCAATTGCTACGACATGTCTGCCGAATATAATTTCATCAAGACCTATTTCCTCATCATCAACCGGACACACCAGACGGTAAAGATCTAAATGATACAACCGGTATCGGCCGGGATACGTATTGACGATCGTATATGTAGGACTTGTGATATGGTAAGCTGAAGGAACTTCAAGCCCTGAAGCCAATCCTTTGACAAAAGAGGTTTTCCCTGAACCCAGATCACCTGTTAAGGCAATAACCGAACCGGAAAAAACCATGGCTCCTGTTTTTTGACCCAAAATAAATGTTTCTTTAAAAGAGCAGGTTGTCAATACTATGTTGTCGGGGATCATTCTTCAACCCGCTTATAAGTTTGTCTATCTGGTTTGGAATGCCTTCCATAACGTCAGTTGCAAGAAAACCAATCCTGCCTTTAGTCGAAGCCACATCATCCGCACTTGCTCCATGGATATAAACAGCAGCATGTATGGATGTTTCAATCGAGTAGCCTTGAGTAAGCAAACCGGCTATTATTCCTGTAAGAACGTCTCCCATACCGCCTGAGGCCATACCTGAGTTGCCGGTAGGGTTGATAAACACGTTCCCGTCCGGATGTGCAATAACTGTTTTTGCGCCTTTTAAAACAAGATGAACGTTGTGTTTTTCTGCAAATTGTCTTGCACAGTCAACCCTGTTTTTTTGGACATGTTCAACAGATATATCAGCAAGTCTTGACATCTCGCCAGGGTGAGGTGTGAGAATCAT
>JAGVGX010000220.1 GCA_020056865.1 Desulfobacterales bacterium | reverse complement strand
GAAACGGCTGTAAGGGCAGCTGGGCTGGCCATGGAAATACATGGTGGCATGGGGTATTCTCTGGAAATGCCTGTAGAAAAATATTATCGTGATTCAAAACTATATCAAACCGGAGAAGGCGCTGCCAATATTATGCGTTTGTTGATCGGAGACGACGCACTGGGCTTGAAAAAAGCCAACAGAAAAAGGCTGCATGTTCCCAGTCAGTATAAAGGGTTAACGTAGAAACGCCTGCAATATGATAACTTAGAGCTTATATAATTTTTTTTATGATTTTGTTATATTGAGGAGAATAAAATTGGAAAAGATTGTGGAACTGTTTAAACCATTTAAGATAAAAAATTTAGAACTGAAAAATAGAATCGTCATGCCTCCCATGCGCACCAACCTTGCAACTGCAGAAGATGAGATGGTGACCCAGCGTCTTATTGACCATTATGTTGAACGGGCAAAAGGTGGCGTTGGGCTGATCATTGTAGAACATGCTGAAATTCTTCCTAAACGTGCGGTTAACAAGGCGTGGAAACCTTTATATATAGGTGAAGACAAGCGTATTGCCCAACTTAAAAAAATAGTTGATGCGGTGCATGATTGTGGTGCAAAAGTCGGCATTCAGCTTCTTCATTGGGGCAGACTTTTTCCCAAAGAGCTTTTAGGTCACGATGCCGTGGCGCCATCACCCATACCGGCCAGCGTTTTTTATAACATCGGAGGGCCTGTATTAAATCCTGTGCCGAAAGAGCTTTGTGTAGATGAGATACATCTTCTTGCCCAACAGTTTGCCCAGGGTGCAAAAAGAGCAAAAGATGCAGGTTTTGATATGGTGGAAATGCATTTTGGCCATGGATATCTTGTGCACCTGTTTTTTTCACCTTATACAAATAAACGTACAGATGAATACGGCGGCGAAATTGAAAACCGGGTCAGGTTTGCCTGCGAGATTCTTCAACTAACAAGAGCTGAAGTCGGAAATGATTTTCCCATCAGTGTAAGAATAAGTGGTGATGAATATATTAAAGGCGGTATGAAAATTGACGAAACAAAAATCATTGCCGGTTTTCTCGAAAAGGCCGGTGCCGATATGATACACGTGTCGGCAGGTGCCTATCCGTCGGATGGAGAATTAACCCTTGTTGAAGCAACGGCAACGCCTCCTATGTCATTTCCAAGAGGCTGCTTTGTCCATCTTGCTGAGGAAATAAAGAAACATGTCAGCGTGCCGGTTATTGCTGTTGGCAGAATTAATGATCCTGTTTTGGCTGAAAAAATACTTGTTGAAAAAAAGGCAGATCTTATATCGATCGGAAGAGGATTGTTTGCTGATCCGCAACTGCCCAATAAAGCGGCTTCAGGAAGGCTTGATGATATCAGAAAATGTTTGGCGTGCAATCGATGTATTGATGCGCTGATGAAGTTTAATGATCCGGAACTATATGTTAAGTGTTCAACCAATGCGTCATCAGGAAAGGAAAGAGATTACCGTATCATGCAGGTTGATCAGCCCGGCAACATTCTGGTCATTGGTGGCGGGCCGGCAGGCATGGAAGCTGCCCGCGTTGCTGCAATGAGAGGTCATAAGGTATGCTTGCATGACTCGAATAGTCATCTGGGTGGCCTGTTGAACTGGGCTGTTATCCCGCCCCATAAGGGCGAGATTAATAATTTGATAGCGTTTCTTACCACCCAGCTTTCAAAACTGGGTGTTGAAATTGTTTTAAACAGTCTGGTAACGCGTGAAACTGTTGAAAAGATGAAGCCGGATGCTATTGTTGTTGCCACAGGAGCAGTCCCTATTGTACCTGAAATCCATGGTTATGATCAAAATAAAGTTATACAGGCATTGGATGTACTATCCGGGGGAAAAGACGTTGAAAATAGAACCGTTGTTGTTATTGGAGGGGGCCTTATCGGGTGCGAGACTGCCGAGTATTTGTGTGCAAAAAATAAACATGTGCATTTAATTGAAATGCAAAAACATATTGCCGGTGATGTTGGCCAGAATGTCAGGCCATTTCTTATCAAGCGGCTTTATCAGCACCAAAATATCCATATTTTAACAAAGTCACGTGTCAACGAGATAACTTCAAAAGGTGTCATTGTAGACAAGAAAGGCGAAGATCATTTCATTGATGCCGACGTGATTGTGGCTGCCATAGGGCTTGAACCCAATAATTCGCTCATAGAAGAATTAAAACAAAAGTATTCCAACGTTCTAACTGCAGGGGATTGTGTAAAGCCTCGCAGGATTATGGATGCCATTCATGAAGGGTATATAGCAGGCTTGAGCCTTTGACCTTTTGTAGAATAATACATCGGAAATTAGAAATGCCAGGAACACATCATGTGAACTGTGTTAACAGAAACGGATGTCCTGGCATCTTCATAAAAAGAGCTTACTTGATGGCTTTGCACTCGTGAAGATGAGTTTTTTAAGATATGTTCATAAGCGATATTAAATTCGAATATTTCAAATTTGTAACCGGTGCCGAAAGTTAAATGATGCTTGCTGATTACAGGACCTACCGGCGTTATTGTATTCGACGGCACAATTCTGTTCCCGGTGGCATATCCGGCTCTTAAAATACAGACTGGGCTGAGTTGATGTTCTACTCCAAAAGAATAGATAATGCCGTTTGACCATTTTTGAGGAAAACTGCTGGTAAAATCAGGACTCCCTACAATAGCATTTAAATCTTCACTATTTCCGTTAGACAGCTTGACTACCCAGTCTCCTCCAAGAAAGTCTTTCCAGTCTATCCATGTAATATCAAAAGCAAACATCCATTTTTCAGTTGGCCTGTAAGATAAACCAACACCGGCTTTCTGGGGGAGTGTAAAAGGGATGTCTACATCCCATTTGCCGATCAGGCCATTTTGTCCCTGGTTGGGCAACAGACTTAGTAATGGGATAACATCCGGTTTAAGCACGTCTATTTGCCGGTTTGCATTGAGTTTCAGAGTTCCTTCCAGTTCGAAGTGCTGCCTTGAAACATAGCTGATGCCTATGGTCAGCTTTGAATTGATATCGTAAAGAAGTCCCAGTGCAAACCCATAGCTCAAACTGTCTGCCTTGAGTTTCGTCATGGGGCTAACTTCGTTAACCCCAATATCTGTGAAAAGGTCGCCGAATGTTGTTTCGTTAAAAGCAATGCCTTTGCTGATCGAGCGCAATGTGTCTAAGGACATTGGGGAAGGCATTTTTAAATACAGACTGTTGTACGTTAAGGATGGCGCAACACCAATTGTTAAGCGGGAAGTTAATGGATAAGATGCCGCTATGGTTGCTCTGATTGAAGAAAAATTGTCTTTTAAATCGATTTTTTTTCATATAAAGGATGATTTACTGAATATGATGTCCCCAAGCCTGATGGGACACTTAAAGCCAAGCCATATGCTAACCTTTTATTATCATTATTAACATAACCTACGTTAGGCAGAGCGAAATAAAAGGGGTCACCATCCGTATCGTTGTATTTGTTTTCAAAATGTGTCTGTGCAACACCGGGACCCAGGGCAATGTCAAGTCGTTTGCCGTTTATATTTTTCATGCCTGCAGGGTTTAAATTGATGCTGAACGTATCATCTGCAACCGCAATATCCGCACCGCCTCTACCTGTTGATCGGGGTCCTGAGCCAAGTAAATAAAACCCGCTTCCGGCACATACGATTTTTTTTAGAAAAAAGATATTGCATAGTAAAAAAAAGACGGTAAGGATTGTAAGAATATAAAGAAATTTTTTTCTGCCAATAGGTTGCGTGTTAAATTTAGTTGTCAGCATTTTGAATCAACATGATTTTGATTGATTTGGAATTGAAAAAAGGATTATAAAAAACCTCAGGTGAGGATATTTTGAGATTATAATTTTATAACATTAATCATATATTTTCTAAAGTCAATAAAAAATTGTCAGGTTAAAAATTCTCTTAAAGAACATACAGGTAATGTATCAGGGATCATTTTAGACCCAAAACTTTTTATCTGTTTATTGAATTTGTCTGATTGGTTGATAAAAAGCTGGCCTTGATTTTAATATAAGAGTATGGTAAATGAAAAAAAAATATTCAGTCAGGTTTTTAATAATAATTAAGGAAAGGAGCAGGTAAACATGGCACAAACGCTTACTGATAGAAGAGATGTCCAGTTTGTACTTTATGAACAGCTGGATATGGAATCATTGACTAAGGGAAAAAAGTTTTCGGATTTAAATAAAAAAGTTTTTGAAATGGTTCTTTCCGAGGCGCGTTCATTGGCAACAAAGGAACTTTTGCCTATTTCAGCCGAAGGCGATTCTCAAGGGTGCAAATTTGAAAACGGTTCTGTGAAGATTATTGATTCGTTTCATCGTGCATATAACCTTATGAGAGAAGGTGAGTGGATAGCGATTGCAGATGACCCTGAAGTAGGTGGCCAGGGGATGCCCATGATGATTGGAACCGCAGTAATGGAATTGTTTCATGCAGCCAATACCGGGATAGCCGGTTTGCCGATGCTGGGCCATGGCGCAGGCAAACTTGTTGAAATTTTTGGCACGGATAAACAAAAGGGCTTGTATTTGAAAAAAATGTATTCCGGACAATGGGGCGGGACAATGTGTCTTACCGAACCTGGAGCAGGATCTGATGTTGGTGCTTTAACTACATCTGCGGTTAAAAACGAAGATGGTACCTACTCTATTTCAGGAAACAAGATATTTATCAGTGGTGGTGAACATGATATGGTAGAAAATATCATACATCCTGTTCTTGCAAGAATTGAAGGCGCCCCCAAAGGGCCTTCCGGAATATCTCTTTTCCTTGTCCCTAAGATCCGGGTTAATGACAACGGAAGCCTTGGTGAGACTAATGATGTTGTCTGTACCGGAATAGAAGAAAAGATAGGCCTTCACTCCGGACCCACGTGCAGTCTTACATTCGGCGGCAAGGGCAAATGCATAGGGACCCTTTTAGGCAAGGAGAACGCAGGGTTAAAGACGATGTTTCATATGATGAATGAGGAACGTCTCAGTGTTGCCATGCAATCTCAAGGCCTTGCCAGTGCAGCGTTTTTATATGCAGTGAATTATGCCAGAGAAAGGCTTCAGGGTAAACATTTAACCCAGTCCATGAATCAGGATGCGCCTCAGGTTGCCATTATTGAACATCCTGATGTTCGAAGAATGCTGATATGGATGAAGTCTTTGATAGAAGGAATGAGAAGCCTAAACTATTTTGTCGCTTATTGCATGGATATGATGGACATATCTGAAAGCGATGAAGAAAAAGAGAACTTAAATGACCTTATATCTTTATTGACCCCTATCTGCAAAGCTTACACAACTGAACGGGCGTGTGAAATTATTGCCATGGCCATGCAGGTACATGGTGGGTATGGTGCATGCAAGGAATATCCTATTGAGCAGCTTCTTCGGGATAATAAAATTGCTACTATTTATGAGGGCACAACAGGCATCCAGGCCATGGATTTGCTGGGCAGAAAGATTGGCATGAAAAAAGGCAAGGTTTTTAAAGGTCTTTTGATGAAGATCATGGGATGTGTGAATGAAGCGAAATCCGTACCAGGATTAGATGATGTTGCCGTTATGCTTGAAAAGACGGTAGGTCAGTTAGGAGAAACTGCCTTAAAATTAGGGCAGTCAGCGGCATCTCCTAAGGTGTTGGAGGCTTTTGCCCAGGCATGTCCTTTCTTGGATTGCACAAGTGAAGTGATATTGGGATGGATGCACTTGTGGAGAGCAACAATTTCATCAAAAGCACTAACTAAGATTTTGAAAGATGCTGATGATAACAAAAAGAAAGAAATGCTTGAAAAAAATAAGGAAGCGGCATTTTATCACGGCCAGATCCAGACGGCACGTTATTTTATTAATTCGGTTCTTCCTTTAACGTCCGGCAGAATGAACGCTGTGGTTATTCAGGAGCCGGCCCCTATGGTTATGACGGATGCTGCTTTTGGTGCATAGATCGGACTCTTTTTTTATGCCTATAATCAAAAAGCCTTGACAAAATGGTGAAGTTAAAATAAAAAATGTTGACCATCTGGCCGAGGTAGCTCAGTCGGTAGAGCAGTGGACTGAAAATCCGCGTGTCGGCAGTTCAATTCTGTCCCTCGGCACTTGCAAAATAAATAGGGGTTATGGCATAGATATGCTATAACCCCTATCTTGTTTTATGTTTTTTTCCAAACAAGGTTACTGTGTTGTCTTTATGATGCCTTACAGAAACATAATGATATGTATCATATCCTTTTCCCTTTTTTCATGTTCTCTCAAGCATATTGTTTCAACTCCACCGGTTAAAATCGATCAGGGAGAAGCGCTTTTTTTGAAGGCGGAAAAATTTTTTGAAAAAGGCGTCCACGATTTGGCGCTATCATCCTACCAGGAATATCTTTTTTTGTTTTCTGAAGCGTCATTTGCTCCGGCAGCGCTCATGAAAATAGGTACCATTCATATGGCACTGGGGAATCATGCTGAGGCAAGAGTTAATTTTAAACGATTGGTTAACACGTTTGCCGAAAGTGTGTTTGTTACAGATGCTAAAATAAAAATACTATTTACGTATTTCAATGAAGGCGATTATGCTACTGTAATCAATGATGCACAAAAACTAATACAAACACAAATGGCTCAAGACGATCTGCTTGCAATTTACGTTCTTCTTGGAGATTCATATGCGGCATCTAACCTTTCAATTGATTCGGTTTATTATTATTCAAGGGCATATGTACATGCCAGTGAGTCGAACAGAAAGATATTAATTGATAAACTCAAAGAACCTGCTGCAAATCTCAATACAACCGAGGTGCAATCTGTTCTAAATCTTATGGACAACAAATTGTTACAAGGGCATTTTTTGTATCTGATAGCACTTTCCAAGGCCTGGTATGAAAAATACGAAGAAGCGCTTTTGATATTATCTAAATTTGTTGCAGATTTTCCTGGGCATCAAAACATACTTCGGGCCAACATTCTGATAAAAGAAATCGAAAATAAATCAAACTATAACCACTTGACCATTGGTTGCCTTCTTCCTTTGACGGGAGCATATAAAACATACGGAAACAACGCTTTAAGAGGAGTTGAACTTGCCAGGAACCATTTTTTTTCTCAACATACTGGCAGGCCTGTCAATATAATTGTAAAGGATACCGAATCGGATAATACCAGATCTGTTCAGGCAGTTCGTGAATTGTATGAAGATAAAGTCGCTGCGATTATAGGACCTATTATTACCTCTGAAGCTGCTGGTGTTGAGGCACAGCGGCTGGGCATACCCATGATTACGATAACCCAGAAAGAGGGGATAGCCGATATCGGCGATTATGTATTTAGAAATTTTTTTACTCCTAAAATGCAGGTAAAAACCATTGTTGCCTATGCTTTCAAAAAGCTTGGGATAGAGCGTTTTGCCATATTTTATCCGGATGATAATTATGGTAATACATTTATGCATCTTTTTTTGGATGAAGTTATTTTATATGGCGGAGACGTTGTTGGGCTCGAATCTTACAGCCCTGATCAAACAGATTTTGCCGATTCGATCAAAAAACTTATTGGACGTAACCATGAGGTTTCCAAAAGCCTTAAACAAGACATGTTTTCCAATAAACAAGACGGTTCCCTTTTTTATTCGGATCGTGTTGTTGAAAACAAAAATGTTAAAGACGAAAAAAACAAAGAGACTGATGTTATTGTTGATTTTGAGGCCATATTTATTCCTGACGATCCTAAAAGGGTAGGGCTTATTATTCCGCAGCTGGCCTATTATGATGTTAATGGCATATATTTTTTTGGAACCAACCTCTGGCATTCTGGCGAGTTGATAATGATGGCCAAAGAATATGTCCAGGGTGCTATCATGCCGGATATTTTTTTTGAAGACAGTGAGTCGCAAGAGGTTAAGCTGTTTGTCAGCGACTATGAAAGTATATATAAAGAAAAACCGGGATTTATTGAAGCTGCAGCGTATGATACAGCCATGATATTATTTAATATGGTAAGCCTACCAGATATTTCGTCTAGAAGTTCACTGAAATCTGAACTGGCGAAACTAAAAAATTATAAGGGTGTTACAGGTCTTACTTCTTTTGATGTAAATGGCGAAGTGGTTAAGAAACTGTATCTGCTTAAGATACAAGGAACTCATTTTAAGGAAGTTGAATAGATATGATTAAACAGCAGGCAATTGAGGTTCTTAAGTTAGAAGCAAAAGGAATTCTTGATTTAGTCGAAAAGATTGATGATAATTTTGAAACAATGGTCAATATGATATGTAATTCTACAGGCCGTTTGATTGTTGCAGGTATAGGCAAATCCGGTCTGGTTGGCAAAAAGATTGTAGCTACGCTGAACAGTACAGGAACAAGATCAATTTTTCTGCATCCTGTAGAAGCGATGCACGGAGATCTTGGCATTGTCAGCAAGGATGATATTTTTCTTGCTCTGTCCAATAGCGGTGAAACAGAAGAATTGAATATGCTGATTCCTATCATACGTAAAGAGGGATGTTTTGTTATTGCCATGACAGGTAACAAAGCATCTTCTCTGGCAAAACACAGCGACCTTGTTATTGATGTGGGTGTAGAAAAAGAGGCATGCCCTTTAGGTCTTGCTCCCACAACCAGCACAACAGCTCTTCTTGCCATGGGTGATGCCCTGTCTGTTGTTTTGATAAACAAAAAAAAATTTACATCCGTTGATTTTCAAAAATTTCATCCAGGAGGGAAGCTTGGGCAGAGGCTTTCGAGCAAAGTAGAAAGTATTATGCTCAAAGGCGAGGCTGTCCCTGCGGTTTTAGATGATGTGTCAATGTATGAAGCTGTCAAAGTTATCGATCGGTTCAAGTTGGGGGCTGTACTTGTGATAAAAAAAGACAATATTTTGTCAGGAATAATTACAGACGGTGATTTAAGACGGCTTCTTGTCGGGAAGAAAAACATGAATCAACTTGAAGCAATGGATATCATGACAAAAGATCCTCGAACCGTACACGGTGATTCTTTGGCATATGATGCATTAAATATTATGGAAAGGTATCTGATTACGGTCCTTCCCGTTACAGATTCCAGTGGAAAGCTTGAAGGGATTTTGCATCTGCACGATATCCTTGGCAAAGGCGAATTTAAGTTTAATGGGGCGTAAGGATATCATTTTTTATAAAAGAGGTTTTTATGAATAAACCATTAGATGGGATTAGGGTTGTTGAATGTGCCATATTCCATGCGGGGCCTGGCGCTTCAGCGATCATGGGAGATATGGGTGCGGAAGTGATAAAAATAGAAGCACCCGGAATTGGAGACCCGCTCAGAGGATTGATGCGTATCGGAAGTATTCCTTTTGAACTTCCTGGAGGAAGAAATATCTTTTTTGAGGGCTCAAACAGGAATAAAAAGAGTATTACAGTGGATCTGATGACGGACAAAGGGCAAGAAATTGTTCAAAAGCTTGTAATGAGTGCAGACGTTTTTGTAACCAATATGCGACGGCCTGCAGTTAAGAAAATGAAAATTTCTTATAATGATTTCCGCAAGATCAACCCAAAGCTTATTTATGCATCGGTTTCAGCATATGGTGACAAGGGCCCTCAGCGGGATCAGGGAGGGTTTGACTATCAGGGCCAGGCAAGATCAGGCCTAATGTATTCAATGGGCGAAGAAGGTATGCCGCCGATTGGCTGTCAGTTTGGTCTGGTTGATCAGGCAACGGCCTTTAATGCCAGCCATCAGGTTCTTGCAGCCCTTTTGGCCAGGGAACGCTTTGGTGGTATGGGACAGGAGATAAGTGTCTCCATATTAGGTTCGTCAATGAATATGCTGTATTTGAATATTCTTATCGAACTTGTTACAGGAATAGAAGTACCGAGACACAAAAGAACCATTGAACATCCAATGAGAAATCACTACCAATGTAAGGACAGCAGATGGTTGATGATGACACTGACGCCTCCTGAAAGACATTGGGAACCTTTGTGCGAAGCCTTGGAACATCCGGAGCTGTTGAATGATGAGCGATTTGCTACGGATGATAAAAGACTTGAGAATGCTGAACTTCTTGTTTCAATTTTTGACAAGATCTTTAAAACGAAATGCTGTGATGAATGGCTGAAAATTTTTTCAAAATACGATCTTTTTGGCTGTGCAATCAACAGGCTCAGTGAGCTGAAAAATGATTCTCAGATCATTGAGAATAATTATATCGTTGATTTTGAGCATCCTGTCGCTGGAAAGATAAAAATTCCTGGATTCCCGGCTCATTTCAGTGAGTGTGATATAAGGACAATATCTGCTGCTCCTAAACTGGGTGAACATACAGACGAAATACTTTCAGAAATTTGTGGCTATTCCCAAGACGAAATAAAAGCTATGAGAGAAGAAGAGGTCATTTGAAACAAGTATTGAATACCTAACCATGGTTTCTTTTTCAGTTATGCCCTTTTATGTCCAATCAATATCAATAGCGGATGGCCTTTTTTAAATATGGTCACTGAATACAAGGAACCAGACATTAAGGAGGAAGGTGATGTTTAAGACAAAGATTACGGAAATGCTGAAAATAAAGTACCCGATAATTGGTGGTACGATGATGTACATTACTACGCCTGAATTAGTTGCAGCTATTTCCGAGGCCGGAGGTCTTGGAATCCTTGCCTCTGCAATGTACACCACCAAAGAGCAACTCGCTTGCGCAATCAATCGGGTTAGAGAACTGACCGACAAACCGTTTGCGGTTAACATTAACCTTTTTCCTATGAAGCGACCTGTAGATAACAAAGAGTATGTAAAGGTATTGGCAGACCAAAAAGTAAAGATTATCGAAACATCCGGACATTCGGCTCCAGTTGAGTTGTCTAAAGGTTTTAAAGATGCGGGGATGATCTGGATGCATAAGTGTGTTGGGGTTCGCTATGCGCTTAAAGTCCAAGAGGCTGGTGCCGACATCGTCACTGTTGTCGGATACGAAAATGGCGGGGCTACAGGAAGGCTCGATATTGGCACACTTGTTCTTGTTCCGTCTGTTGTGGATGCTTTACAGATACCGGTGATTGGCGGAGGCGGCATTTCCGATGGCCGTGGTTTCTTGGCTGTGCTTTCACTGGGGGCGGAAGGGGTGATTATAGGCACCCGCCTTATGGCCACTAAAGAATGTCTTATTCATGAAAACCTTAAACAGGCACTTCTTAATGCAACTGAGATGGATACCATGCTTGTTATGCGGTCTATTAATGCCACGCACCGGGTTTGGTCCAATCCCGCTGCTCAAAAATGTGCAGACCTTGAGACAAAAGGGGCAACCATGGCTGAGATTCTTGGCGTTGTTTCCGGTGAAAACGCTCAACAGATGTATAATAGTGGAGATATTAATAAAGGAATTGTATCCTGCGGGCAAGGGGTTGGTTTAATCCATAATATACCCACAATAAAGGAACTTTTTATTCAGATCATCGCACAAGCCACCGAAGTTACATCCAGACTTGTTTTCAAGCCGTAAGGCGCAACCTTTAGCGCTATTCTCGAAATACTCAATGTATTTCTGTTATGCTAAAGTAACGTCTTGCAGGTCTTATAAAAAAGTAAAAGGTAAGCAGATGTTTATATCTGCTTACCTTTTTTATTTCAACTCACAGTGAAGGCTGTGACATTAGATATATTTAAAATACGCCTTCTACTTTACCGGTTTCAACATCAACGTCTACGCGGCGGAAAGCAGGGTTGGAACTTGTGCCAGGCATCAGGCTGATGGCGCCTGCAACAGGGACGATGAAGCCTGCACCGCTGTAGGTTAGAACTTCTCTGATAGACAGCCTCCATCCTTTTGGAACACCCTTAATTGCAGGGTTGTCAGATAAAGACAAATGGGTT
>JAGVGX010000279.1 GCA_020056865.1 Desulfobacterales bacterium | reverse complement strand
GAAAAGTAGAGATACCATGGATACCAAACGTATAAAATATTACAATCAAATCAAAGAAAAAGGGCTTTCTCCTGAAAAAGAAGAAACAATATTGTCTGAACTCAACGACAATCGTGTGCATAGCACCTTCGAAACTTCTGTAAACGAAAAAAAAAATGCTTCGTATTATTCCCAGAAAAACATTTACACCTATAATGACCCATTGATGCTGCAGGCAATGTCTGCACCTCATGCGCCATATGCCATCCGGTTAAGATCTCTTGATGAACTACTTGAAAGGGATAAGCAACGAGAAAAAGACGGTCTTCCCCGTAAAATCCGGGTAGGACGTTTGATAAAACCGTTAAAAGGCGGGAAGGAAAAGATCGTTATTGTCCCCACTACAGTTGAGGATAAGTTTCTACACGATATTACAAGAGATCTTTCTGATGAATGCCCTGTTTCAGGAGGTTCCGGAGACGGTGAAGAAGGAGATATTATCGGTGAGCAGGCTGTTCATGAAAAGGAAGGATCGGGTGAAGGTCCTGGTGAAGGAGAAAGCGGCCCTCATGAGATGGAGGCCAGTGCGTATGATCTTGGCAAAATACTTTCCGAACATTTTGAACTGCCTAATATTAAGGATAAAGGGAAAAAACAATTTCTGAGCCGTTATACGTATGATATGACCGACAGAAATCGAGGTGTCGGCCAATTTTTGGATAAAAAGGCCACCTTGCGAAAAATTGTTGAGACCAATATAAGCTTAGGAAATATCCCTGACATTGCAAATATTGATCCGGCAAAGTTCTTAATATCCCCCAGTGATAAAATTTACCGCATACTTTCACGGGAAAAAGAATATGAATCCCAGGCAATGGTTTTTTTTCTCAGAGATTATTCCGGATCCATGGCAGGCAAGGCCACCCAGATTGTGGTTGCACAGCATGTTTTAATATACAGTTGGCTGTTGTATCAGTATCAAAAACATGTTGAATCCCGCTTCATACTTCATGACACCGAGGCAACTGAAGTTCCAGATTTTTATACGTATTACAATTCAAAAGTAGCCGGCGGCACCAAGGTAAGTTCAGCGTTTCACATGGTTAACCAAATCGTAGAAAAAGAAAATATTGCAACCAATTATAATGTATACATTTTTTATGGTACTGACGGCGATGACTGGGACACTTCAGGCAAAGACGCAATTGATGAAATAAAAAAAATACTTGCGTATGTCAGTCGGGCAGGCATAACCATTGTAAGGCACACCTACGGATCGGGCAAGGATTCCGAAGTTGAAAAATACATAAAAGATTCAGGGTTGCTTACAAAACATCCGGCATTACTTCGTCTTGATGTATTGCAGGAAGATGCTGACGAATCGCGGCTGGTTAAAGGGATAAAAAAACTTATTTCATAAACAGGAAATAAACATGGAACTAATAAACCAGCATACAAAAAAAATCATGGAGGGGTGCAAAGAAAGAGCCAGAAAGGCCGGGTTGCGGTTTCAGAATGAAACCTTAGAATATATTGTAACCAACCGCGACCTTTTGGAACTGTCACCCAAACTCATGATACCTACCCTTTATGATTACTGGGTACACGACGTTAAGGTCCTTCAGGAAAAAGGCCAATATGAGCTTTATCCGGCAAACCCTTACGAAACAGTGATCAATACACGTCCGCCAATCTCTTTTTACAATGACAATAACCCTGACTGGTTGAATGTCATGATTTTCTATCATGTTCTGGCGCACATCGATTTTTTTCAAAATAACCTCTATTATCGCCACACGTGGGATTATGATTTTACCGGAAAGGCCCTTGCAGACAAGCGAATGATTGCACGGTTCAGATCTGAAAAAGGGAGATGGGTTGATTATGTTATTGAATTTGCACGTGGGATAGACAATCTTGCCGGTTATCATTACACCCTTTCCCTTTTGAACCGCCCTTCTGAAAGATCCTGGTCTGAACGCATTAATTTTTATTTTGATGTATTTTTACAGAAAATAAAGAAAAAAAGTACCATAGAATATATCAAGGAAGTTGAAAGATACAATACCTGCTTGCGAACGCAGCCGGAAAAAAGCGAAGCACTTTTTTTTGAAAATGTTCTTATCAATTATCCTGAATTTAAAGAAATATTTGAAAAAAGCCTTGAAAAAAAAGCTGATTTAAAATTAGACATTATGGAGTATCTGATAAAACATTCTGAGTTTCTTAATAAAGAAGAAAATAAGTGGATGAAATCTGTAATAGAAATCGTTCGTGATACGTCTCTTTTTTTTCAGCCACAAATCCGGACCAAAATTATGAACGAAGGGTGGTCAAGCTTTTGGCATGAAATTCTTTTCCTGCAAGATGATAGAATTAAGGGGCATGAAGTCGATTTCGCACGCATAAACGCACAGGTCACTTCACTTCCCCGAATGGGCATAAACCCTTATGCGCTCGGGATGCGTCTGTTTTATTTTATTCAGGAAATGGCGGATAAGGGAAAATATTCCTTTGAATTCGAACAGATTTTTGATACCGAACAGCGAAAATTATTCGATAAGAAAACAGGTTGCGGCAAAGACTTTATCTTTAAGGTCCGAGAAAACTTCAGTGATTTTACGTTCATCAACACCTTTCTTGATCAGGATTTTGCAACCAAAAACAAGCTTTTTGTAACCGGCATGCGGTTAAATAAAACCAAAATGGTTTATGAATACTATATCAAAAGTAAAAAAGTGGCTGATTACCGTAAAACAGTGCTGGACGCTTTATATCATCCTCCGAATATTGAAATCATTGCTGAAAAGACCGAAAATCATACCCTTTACCTTAATCATTATTTTGAAGGCAAACAATTGGTAAAAGATTTTATTGCTAACACCATGACCGGCATTGAATTTTTCTGGAAAGGACCTGTTCAGTTGGAAACCAGCGAACTTATTACAAAAAAATCTGAATACGTTCAAGATTTTAATCTGCTTTATCCCGCAGTGTCTGCACAAGAGGAAAGCGATCCATCGCCCGATCAGTGGGAAAGGGTAATATACACCATGGGAAACCGAAAGCTAACGAGAAAAACACGTTAACCTGTTTTTAAGCTTAAGGAAATTTACGTTATGGAAAACATATCAAAGGCTATCGAGTTTCTCAATAACACAATCAGCACACCGGACCATCCCCTTACCCTTTCATTTGAGGATTTTATCGACGTTCTTTCCAAAGAACCGTCTAAAGTGATTCGCAATGTTTTTCAAATTTTTTATGATATGATGAAACGTTATATAGATGAAGGCGTAGATGAATACCCTGATGATTCGGAATCCATACATTTTGTAAACTATGATTGCAGCAGGCTGTTTGTTCATGGTGCAGACCATCCTTTTTTCCCGGACAGACCTTTTGCGAACAGACTCATGAAACAGGTCGAAAATTTTGTTCGCGGCGCCCAGCAAAATAAAATATATATTTTTGAAGGCCCTCCAGGATGCGGCAAAAGTACTTTTTTAAACAATCTTCTCATGAAATTTGAAGAGTATGCCAACACCTCAGATGGATTGCGTTTTGAAAACATATGGAAAATTGATCGGAAACTGTTTAACAGTTTTTTGAAATCCGACGAGATTCATCTGGATACCCACGTATTTCAACAAGCCGATGCTGCTGATAAAAATACGAATAATTTATTTCATGATAATCATGCCCTGTTTTCGGCAGATAATTATATTGAAGTGCCCTGCCCGAGCCACGACAACCCTATACTTATGCTTCCCAAACAGTTAAGAAAAGAGTTTTTTGATATCCTGTTGGATAATAATGAGTTTAAAATGAAACTGTTCACAGGAAAAGAGTACGAATGGGTGTTCAGAGACAACCCCTGTACCATATGCAGCTCAATTTACAAAGCGCTTTTGAACAAGTTAAAATATCCCGTAAAAGTTTACAGCATGTTGTATGCACAGCCATACCGTTTTACCAGACGTCTTGGAGAGGGGATCAGTGTTTTTAATCCCGGAGACAAACCCTTTAAGCAAAATCTTGTTAAAAACGATATCCTGCAAAATAAAATCAACGCTCTTTTCCATGACAGCAACAAGGTCAATTATATTTATTCCAGGTATGCAAAAACCAACAACGGCGTTTATGCTTTGATGGATATTAAAACACACAATACCGACCGCTTAATTGAACTTCATAATATTGTCAGCGAGGGATTGCATAAGGTGGATGATATAGAAGAAAGTGTAAATTCTCTGTTATTAGCTTTGATGAATCCTGAAGACAAAAAGAATATAGAAGACTTACAGTCTTTTTCAGACCGTATCGAATATATCTATATCCCTTACGTGCTGGACATCAATACAGAAGTAGAAATTTACAAAAATATTTTCGGCAAAAACATTGAACATAATTTTATCCCGAGGGTGTTGCATAATTTTGCCAGGGTAATTATATCTTCCCGACTGAATACAAGATCCGACGCTATGCTTGAATGGATCAGCGATCCTAAAAAGTACAGTCAGTTTTGTGACGAAAACTTACATCTTCTTAAAATGGAACTCTACACGGGTTACATCCCTAAATGGCTTTCAGAAGAAGATAGGAAGAAATTAACGGCAAATCGACGAAGACGGATTATTGGGGAATCAGTAAAAGAAGGCGACCACGGTTTTTCCGGACGGGATTCGATTAAAATCTTTAACGATTTTTATTCATCATATCTCAAGGAAGACAGGCTCATCAACATGGCCAACTTGCATGATTTTTTTACAAAATCAAGAAAGGAACTGGCCAAGTCTATCCCAAAAGGCTTTTTAGACTCTCTGCTTCGCATGTATAATTATACTATTTTGCAAGAAGTTAAAGAGTCTTTATATTACTACAACGAAGAACAGATTTCAAAAAATATACAAAATTATATGTTTGCAATCAATTTTGAAGCCGGCTCCGTTGAAAAATGCAATTATACCGGTGAGCAACTTGAAATTAGCACTGCATATCTGGAAAACATGGAGTTACGTCTGCTGGGTAATGACATAGATAAAAATAAACGAAGTATTTTCAGAGAAGCCACCCAGAAGGAATATACGTCAACAACCCTTTCAAAGGAAATCATGCTTGAAGGCAAATCGATTATAGCAACAGAGCTTTATAAAACACTGCATGATTATTATGTGTATCACATAAAAGAAAAGGTGCTGGATCCCTTTCTTGATAATGAAAACTTCAGACGTGCAATAAAAGACTTCGACAAAGACAAGTTCAAAACATATGATAAAAAAATTAAACAGGATGTTAAGTTTTTAATTAATAACCTGTGTAAAAAGTACAACTATACGCAGCTGGGAGCAAAGGAGGTTTGCATATACGTCATTGATAATCAGCTTGCAAAAAATTTGGAAACTTCCTAAATAATCCAGCGTAAACACATCTTTTGCAAATTATTGTTAACCGATTTGCTCAAAATGCTCAAAAGCCAGTGACTTCATAAGTATAACAACATAAATATTTATATTTTTTGGGAAAAAGGTCGCTATGCTACATTATCTCAGACCGGTTTTGTGAATGCTCAATTTTGTAGTCATTGATGCGATGGCGTTTAACAGCTAATAAGATGAAAGGAGTATAATATGGAAAAGGCATTGGCCAGAATTGCCGAGATAACATCTGATCCATACAGCTATGTGGCTTCATTAAAAAATAAAAAAGGGAAAAAAATTATCGGGTGTTTCCCAATGCATGTTCCAGAAGAACTGGTATATGCATCAGGCATGCTCCCTGTAGTCATCTGGAGAGGAAATAAACTTGTAACCTGGGGGCACGCACATGTCCCACCCTATAATTGCGGTATTACAAGAAGTTTTATTGATGACGCGGTTAGGGGTGAACTTCATTTTATGGATGGGATGGTTTTTCATGTCAGGCAGTGTCTTCAGGCCGGCGAGTTCCCTCTTATCATGGAAAGAAATGTCAAGCCCGATTATATGGAAATACTCTACCTGCCTCCAATATATGAAGGTGAGGCGGTGACGGCTTTTTTGTTAGATGATTTAAAATCGTTTATGAAAAGCTTAGAAGCTTTCTCCGGCAACCATATCACCGAAGAAAAACTAATAAACAGCATTAAGATATACAATGAAAACAGAAAACTCCTGGAAAGAGTTTATGAACTACGCAGAAAAAATCCTGAAATCCTTAAAGCAAAACAAGTTATGCAAATTGTTTGGTCAAGCATGTTAATGCCCAAGGAAGACAACAATGAACTACTTAAAAAACTGATTCAAGGCATGGAGAAAACCAAAGGGAAAGGATCACAGAAAAAAATTAGAGTTATTCCCGTTGGTTGTCTCTGCCAGACATTACAGTTTGATATCCTTGACATGATTGAAAACCTTGGCATGGTTATGCCGGATGATGATTTTTATGTGGGTTCCAGATACTTTGCCAACCCAATTGAACTTGATGGCGTCAGCCCCCTTGAAGCCATTGCTGCACGTTACATGAAAAAGACACCGGTTTGCCCGACCAAAAGTGTTTGGCAGGTTCACTGGGCAGATGAAGTAACAAAAAAAGTTAGAGAGAATCATGCACAAGGTGTTATCAACATTATAGTAAAATACTGCCCGCCACATTCATGTTATTATCCTGATTTTAAAAGCGTTTTAGAAAAAAATGGCGTCCCGCAAACAATGATAGAGATGGAACACGAAGTCATCTCTTTTGAATCGATAAAAACCAGATTACAGTCATTTGCAGAAATACTTGGAGGTGTTTAATGGAATCCAAATACAAGGTTAACCGACTTGAAACAACCGGTCTCATCAGACCCATGGTCGACAAGCACTGGGAAGATCTAAGAACAGCAAAAGCAAAAGGCGAACTGGTAGGATGGGCGTCAGGCCCCAGCTTTATATTTCCTTATGCCATGGGAATTAAATGCCACTTTATGGCAGGTTATGCATCATATTGCGGCGGTATCGGCGCCGCCGGTGAATTGCTGAGAGTAGCTGAATCCATCGGAGATCTCGCTGATACATGTTCTTATCACAGACTTCACACAGGGATGGTAGAAGCTATTTTAAAAGATATCCCGATCAACGAACAGGCAAAACTTCCTATGCCGGATGTAATGATATGTGGTCGTTATTGTACTGAACAAGCTCATTATTCAGAAGCTTTTTACAGAAAACTCGGCATCCGCATCATACCTATAGAGATGCCTTTTGTTTTCAGAAGAGAAGATGTGCCCAGAATAAGAAAATTTGTTTTACAACAGGTCAAAGACACCGTTATCCCTGCTCTTGAAGATATATGCGGGAAGCCTTTCGATTACGACAAGATGAGCGAAATCATACATGTATTAAAACAAACCGCTGAAATAAGAAACAAATGCTGGGAATATCTAGCCACTAAACCTGCCGTATGGACACTTTGGGACTATGCAGTAAGTATGGCGCCGGTGATTTATATGATGGGTGATCCTGCAGGAATTCCCTATTATGAAAAACTTTTAAAGGAACTACAGGACCGAAAAGAAAAAGGTATCCCTGCTTTAGCTCCTGATGGAGAAAAATATCGTATTTACTGGGACGGATGGATCCCCTGGGCATTTTTGGGTAAATTTATGCGTAAGTTTACACCGGCAGGCGCGGTTTGTTTGTGCGGCAGATACCCCTGGGAAATGTTCCCTTATCCAGAAAAGCTTGATCCGAACAACCCGATTGAATCTGCCGTAGACTGGCTTTATGGCGACGGTTATGGAATGGCTTACCATATGTCCCCTAAAGGGGCTATAGAGAAAATCGGCAAGTTGATCAAGGAATATTCCATAGACGGTATGGCAATGCTTTCTTCAAAATCCTGCAGGATGTGGAATTTATCGAACATGGATGTTATAGATGAGCTTAATAAAAAATATGGTGTTCCCGGTGTTATTATTGAAGCCGATATGATCGATCCTGACATGGTTTCTGATTCTCAGATCGACACAAGACTTCAGGCGCTTTTTGAAACAATAGATTCAAAAAAAAAATAAACAATTATTTGTAATATATTTGACCAAACAGCTCCATGATGAGCTGTAATATTTTCAAAATCGATATCAAATTGTAGTAGAAAGGATTTATATTTTGGCTCTTTTTGAAAGAAACAAAAATATTAAGGCAAACGTCGTTGACAAAGGGTTGCTTGAAATAGAAGTATCCATGCTTGATAATGTTCATCAAATTACCACCCGATATCTTGTTTCGTTTCCTGAAAAGATAATTAAAGAGGCACATGCATCATTTCAAAGGGCGCCTTATCTTAAGGTGTGCAGCCATGCAGGAAAAAAGATGAGCAATCTCAATGATATGCAAATAAATAACGGGCTTACTGAAACGGTTATTAAATCTCTGGGTGGGAAAACCGGCTGTTATCATCTGGTTGATCTAACATTGGAAATGGCCAAGTGCCTTTATCAGTTTATTGACAAATCATATGATATACCGTTTTCCAAGTATATTGATAATGCGCCTTTGTTCAGAGAAAAAGTACTTGCCGTCTATCCCGGCATTGAAGGGATGTGTCTGTCTTACAATACCGACAACAATCATCTTTTTACAAACGATGTTAAATGCGGCCTTATGGAGGATCTGGTTATTTAGCCGGCCGGGTATTAAAGTAACATTCAGCCATATGGGCAATTTGTCTTCCAATGATCAGGCTTGAGGTAGCTGCAGGTGAAGGGGCATTTAAAACATGTATCGACTGCTGTCTTTTTATGATCATAAAATCATCGATCAGTCGACCTGATTTATCCAGAGCCTGCGCCCTGACGCCTGCTTTTTTTGCGCGGATATCATCTGCTGTGATATCCGGTACTAATTTTTTCAACGCATCAACAAAAGCTTTTTTGCTTAACGAACGATAATACTCACCCAGCCCCGTTTTCCAGTATTTTCCTGCCATTTTCCAAAACCCACCAAATGTAACTGTTTCAAACATATCTTTAAAAGAAAAACTTGTTTTACTATACCCTTCTCTTTTGAAGGCAAAAACGGCATTCGGGCCTGCCTCAATGCCTCCGTTAATCATTCTGGTAAAATGAACCCCTAAAAATGGAAGTTCTGGCTCTGGAACCGGATAAATCAGATTTCTAACAAGATAACGGCTTT
>JAGVGX010000098.1 GCA_020056865.1 Desulfobacterales bacterium | reverse complement strand
TTATTCCATCCATACCGCGATCCAGGAACATACTCAGGATATTCATGCTGATTTTTCGAAAGATCAAAAAAATTTTCAATATTATAGGTTGCCACCATAAACACCCTGGCCTCAATGGAACCAGTCAGAAAAAAAACAGGCCAAACAAATAGAAAGATGATATATTTTTTTTTAATTATCATGAATGCAGCAAACGTATATTGTTGGTCAAACAGCACCGGCATTGTTAAAACTGTAACAAAATCCGTGCCAACAGGCAAATCGGTTTCTATTTTAACTTGACCCGTTTAAAAAACGCATGATATATGATGCCCTAATGCCGACGTAGCTCAGATGGTAGAGCAGCTGATTCGTAATCAGCAGGTCAGCGGTTCGATTCCGCTCGTCGGCTCCATCAAACTATAATGGATATCAAATAATTACACTAAATTTTATATCCCGTTTTTATTTTTAAAACCCGCCTGGATTCGAACCATACTGCAATTTATATTAGCTTACTTTAAAGAAACTCCTGGACACTCAGCAAAGAGCTGTTGGGGATCTTTCTTAAATTGATTCCAGTATGGAAACGTTCTGCACTGCTTGGGTCTGAGCTGATAGATTGTACACTGACAATCAATGTAATCAAAAAAACAGCAGAAATGCTCGCCATTTAAAACGCGCTCTTGCAGTGAAAGCCTGCCTTGAACCTGCCGTACATATTGTTTGGAAAATAAGGCCAAATCCATTTTCTTCGTGCCTGCTATTTTCTCCAGCTCTTCCATACTGATCCAAACATAACCTCCAAGACCCCGGCAGCAATTTCCGCCACATGTTTTGCAAAAATTGTTATTAAAATGATAGGGGAAGTTGTTTTGATTATCCATTTTTTCTTATCGCATAATTTTAGACAGAGCGTAGTGAGCGAAGCGGCGTGTAAGGTCAGTATTGATACCGTTGACAAACATTGTTATTGAATTTTTTTGCTAAAAAGAACCTTCTCAATTTCATTGTTTTTTCGAATTCGAATGTTCAACATCTCAACGCCAGGCTTGAGCGCGCAGGGAAAAGCCAAGAAATACATTGGAAACTAATAGTTTTGGGAAGGCTTCTGTTAAAGGGATAAAATATGCCGACTGTTCACTGTCCAACCCAATACATTTGTTCGCTTTTGATTATTATTTCATATAGTTATCAACGAATTCCCGTGGCTTCAAAACTGTAATGCCTTGATAGCCAGACACCTTTAATAGATGTTTGTCTCCACTGATAATTATTTCGCTGTTGCTGGCAATTGCGCATTCCATGAACTTATTGTCATCAGGGTCATCACATACGGATACATCAAAACCTTCGGTGTCTATAAGTTTCCCGTGAATTGTCATAAGTTCAATAATTGGCAAGATATCGATTGTTGGAAAATTGGCTGCTAAAGATTCAGCAACACGTTGGTATTCGTTAAGGATTTCTTGAGAAAGTACAATTTGTAGTCTTGAGTTTTGCCATGCCTTGAGAATTTGAGAAGGAGGGCCACTAAAAAATATTCCAGATATGAAAACATTCGTATCAAGAATGATTTTCATCCCTTCTTCCCTCGAGCTTTAAATATCGCATCCCTTAGATCAGACCTTTTTAATCCAGCTCGTTTCCCTTCTTTTCTTGCGTCAGCAATTAGAGCATCGAATTCATCAAGAGATGGAGGTGCTATGCTTTTAAGAATAACAACATCCTTCTCACCGACAACAACAAATTGAGATCCAGCCTTTAAATTGAGTTGTTTCCGTATGTTTTCAGGAATAACAACTTGTCCTTTAGAGGACATTTTTGTCGTTGATACATTTGCCATAATATACCTCCCTATAATTTATTTATCTTACTGGTAAGACTATATGGCCTTTATCTTAAAAATACAAGTCTTTTAAATCAATTGCGATCATAGAAAGCGAACGAAGCTGTTGAAAAAGTCCCAAACAGGCTCAAAACGGCCTTAATCACCTGCCCGCCAGCCAATTGGCAGTCAACTTTTCGGGAAGGAAAAATTTGAATTGCCACTGAAAAAGCGGCAGGTTTTGAGCGTCCCTCTCCAGGAGCTTGTTGTTAGCTTTTTTATTCATAAAAATTTAGTTGTTGTGATCGGTCGTACTAAATGTGTAAGATTTTACGATGTTCCCATCATCAAATCGAATTACCAGGTCCTTGGCTTTCTTGGCACTAAACAGACTGTATTGATAGTTACCGTAAGTCCATGTGCTATCACCGTTTTCAATGCCAACCCTCCATGGAGACCCGAACATAGCACGTATCTCTTCCTGGGTGGTTTTTCCTATCTTGATTTCATAGATTTCAGTAACAGAAAAATCTTGACCCACTGTGGCACAACCAGAAGAAAACAAGATGAGTATTGCCAATAAGCTAAACAAAATAACGAGCCATTGAATACGGGGACCATATACAGATAACATATTGGGGCTATTGGTGTTCATTGTATTTCTCCTCATTCTGGAAACAGTGGTTTAAAAATAAGCCATGCATAAAAAGAACAAGCTATATACCATTAACAAAATCGCTGAACGGCTGATTTAACACGCCCGCCGTGGATTTGGCAAGCAACTTTGCAGAAGCAATAGACCTGAATTTGTTACA
>JAGVGX010000013.1 GCA_020056865.1 Desulfobacterales bacterium | reverse complement strand
TGGCATAGACTCAGGATCAAAAAAAACGCTTGCCTTTATCAACAAAAAAATTGATACCGCCATCTTGTACTGTCGGGTTAAACAAACAACCAAACAGGGCATTATCCCTACGTTAAGCTTTGTTATCGGATTTCCTGAAGAAGAAAAAGAAGATATCGATGCCACCTTGCTGCTTGCTCTAAAAACTGGTATTCTAGGAAACATCAACCCGTTACTTCAAATGCCAACTGTGCTTCCAGGCACTGATCTTTTTCAACAATATAATAATCAGCTTGTTCGTAATGTGGACACCTATTTTTCATTAGGTCTCGAGTTTGACAAAGAAAAACGCCTTGCTTCAGACAACACGCTTATCGATGCTTATCCACTTATTTTCAGTAGCTTTTATAACACGCCTTGTCCAGGGCGTTCTCTTGAAGAGCTACACCTGATAACCAGTTATTTTCCATTGATCATCAACCTGTATCCCAAATCCTTTTTGCTTCTCAGCATTGCCCTGCAACAATCTATTGGTGATCTTTTTATCCAGTTCTTACAATGGATCAAAAATAAATACTCACGTAATCAATTGATATTAGATGGCTCTGACTGTTATAAATATCTGTTTAAGTATGCGCAGCACCTTTTAAACCAACACGAAATATCCATGTGGCGCCATCTTCATGAAATATTTGATTATGAGTCCATTTCCAACACAATTGGCCAGTGTTCTCAAAAAAAAGACACCTGTAATATCGATATATACCAAACCTGCGTACCGTATCCTGAACTAAAAAAAAAGGCTATAGTTGCAACATTTGATCATGATATTCCAAAAATAATTGACGATCTTAAAAAAGGGATCATAACGTCTGAATATCCTCATAAACGTGTATGGATTGTATTTATGCATAGAAATAATGAGGTGGAAATCACTAAAATTAACCGTTTTGGCAATGATTTTTTAAATCTTTGCAACGGCTCAAACAGTATCAAAGCCATCTGTGACACCCTTTATCCCATATATGGGCAAGATCTTTCAGAAAAAACATTTTTAAAAGAGTGTGAAACAGCGCTGTCCGGCCTGGAAGATTTAGATCTCATCACAACAAACTTGCCGGCAAATTCTATTGAAAGGAGGTGATCATATGCTTAAGACAAAAAAAGTTGAAAAAAAAGCCTGCTCAACTGCCAGTTGTCATGCACCGTCATGTCATGCCCCATCGTGCCATGCACCGTCATGTCATTCTCCATCGTGTCATGCACCATCATGTCATGGGCCAGCATAGGTACGAAAACTTATAAACAACAAAACTATGTGAAGCGGGTTGATTTTTTTTGTCATCCCGCTTTATATTTTTAGGTATAAACACGATGAATAAGCTACTTGCTGATTTACTCATTTGTCCGGCATGTCTTCCCAAAGAGTACCCATTAAAAACAGTTACATATCAAGCTGAAGGCAATGAAATTATTTCCGGGAATCTCTGTTGCAACGCATGCAACTGTACCTATACTATTGATGAAGGCATTGGACGTTTATTGCCCGGATCTGTCAATATATCAAATCAAGGCTCAAACCGGTATGAAAAAGAACATGTCATTTCATCTTACCTCTGGTCTCATTATTCAGATATTTTTGATCATTCGAATTCACACGATGCCTACCAAACCTGGTCATCACAAATTACAAACAATGCCTGTATTGCTCTAGATGCAGGCTGTGCAGCTGGTCGCTTTACATTTGAACTAGGACAAAAAAGCCAGTTTGCCATTGGCGTTGACTTATCTTATACCTTTATCAGTCTGGCTAGAAAACTGCTAAAGCAAAAATACCTTGATTTTGATCTGATAACCGAAGGGGTGTTGAAGGAAAAAAAAACCATTAAACTTCCCGACAACTTTATCAGCAGCAATGTGGAATTTATTGTTGCTGATGTTACGGCGCTGCCTTTTGCTCGTAATACCTTTCAAATGATTTCCTCACTTAACATAATAGACAAGGTATCAAAGCCTATAGAACATCTTTACGAAATAAACCGAATTGCTAAAAACACAAACGCCTTTTTCCTTTTTTCAGACCCGTTTTCATGGTCAGAAGATATTGCAACAAAAGAAACCTGGTTGGGTGGGAAAAAACAAGGGCTATATTCTGGAAAAGGCATTGATAATATCCGCTTAATTATGGAGAAAAAAGACAAAAACATGGTTTTCCCATGGCATATGACAAAAAAAGGCTCGGTTTTATGGAAAATCCGCAATCATTGCAACCACTATGAATTCATTACAAGTGAGTATCTTTCCTTTGCCAGATAACAAATCAAAACAACATAACACATCCAAACAACCAGACTGTTTCCCTGTTTTTGACGGACATGTGGATCTTGTTTATATGATGATGACCCGGCAGGTCAACATTGATTTTCTGAACCTGTCCGAATGTCAGATCACCTCCGACAGGTTAATCAAGGGGCATGTTCGCATAATTGTATCCGCATTTTATTGCCAGGATAAATATAACGGCCCGGCGACCTCAGTAGATCATCTTAATTTGATTTTATTATATTCAAAACATTTTTTACGTGGTCTTTGCCATATAAAAAACGCTTGTGATCTTAAAAGAATTTTTTATGGCAACAAAAAAACAGGCGCTATTTTTTTACTGGAAAACGCAGATGCACTCATTGATATGGACATTTGCGCTTTTATTGACGAAGGGTTCAAGGTGGTTGGGTTAACGCATGCAGGAAGAAACAGGATAGCAGACGGCAACAACATTGCATATCCGAAAGGCCTTACTAATGCGGGCAAAAAGCTTGTAAAAAAACTCGAACAGCATAACATCATTATTGATGTGGCACATCTTGCTGAACCGGGTTTTTGGGAATTGATATCCATAGTTGAAGGGCCGATCATATCTTCTCACACCGGATTTAAAGCATGCTGTGATAAACCCAGAAATCTTTCAGACGAACAACTAAAGGTTATCATTGAAAGAAAGGGCATGATAGGCATTTCCGTAAATCCTGAAATGCTTTCCATTCACAACAATGCAACCATACACGACCTGTTTATGCAAATAGACCGAGCTGTTCAAAAATTCGGAACCACCGATTTTTTTGGCATAGGTTCAGATTTCGGGGGTTTTGATATTGAAAATAAAGGGCTGGATCATCCTGGACTGTTTGGCAATCTTGCAGAAATTTTTAACACTCATGGTTATTCTAAAAAAAATATAGCAGCTATTATGGGGGAAAACTGGTATCGATTTTATTCTTCCCATCTGTGAATCCACTTATATATTGAGTCTTTGCTTAACTATTGTATGTTTTGAATATATAGAAACAAATATTTACCAACTGTTCATATTATTTTTATTGCCATGCAAAAGGTTATCATGGTAATAATATAACAACCTTTTGGTGGTTAACAAGAAAATATTAATATATTCAAATATTTAACCGTATAGGAGGTAATCATCATGAACACCACTGGAAAAAAACAAGAACTCCAGGAATTTTTAGATAAAAGACAGTATTGGTGGTGGGCCGCGAAAGCCCGCTCAAAGCGTATTGATTACATTAGAAAAGCAGTCTGGTCAAAAGCTTCTAAAGGATCATCCTATCTTCCGGGTACAAAAGCGTGTGAATATGGGCCTATTATATACGGGAAGGTCTTTAACAGGCCTGAAGCCAAGGTCGAACCATATATGCTGACGTGGTCAAAGGCGCTTGAAAAAGTTAATGATGAAATTCCCGTATTTATTGTCGATCATTCAAGAATTATCGGAAACTGTGCGTCTCAACCCCATAAAATATTCTGGGTGCCGAACGGCTCTTTTTCTTTTAACGAAGACTTTTTGAATGACAAAGATGAGCTGATTGATCTTGATAAGCGCGATGAAGTTGCCGAAGCATTGGAAATCATGAAGCCGTATACGCAGCAATCGTTTACCGAAAGACTGCTCAGCAAACGCCAGATGATCATGTGTCGAACATCACAGACCTTCACTGGAGGACCGCATTTAGAAACAACCGCCTACTGCACATCGCAGTTTTCTTACTACAAAAAGGGTTACAATGCAATTATAGAAGAGATTGATCAACATTTAAAAGAAGCTGACGATGTTCTGTACAAAGTAGGGGCAAAGCCTGATTTTGATCAGGAGTACCATTATCTGAAAAGAATCGACAACTGGAAAGCAATGAAAATAACCCTTGAATCAGAGATCCGTTATGCAAAGCGTCTTTCCAGACTAGCCAGAATTGTTGCAGAAAATTTCGAATCTGATCCTAAACGAAAACAAGAATTGCTTGATATTTCGCAAAGGTGTGCACATGTCCCGGCAAACACCCCAAGGACTTTCCCTGAAGCACTTCAGTTTGAACACATACAAACCATGTGCAGAAAGCGCGAAAAATCTGATGCCTCCTGGCCAACCCACAATGACTGGTGGTTTTGGCAGTGGTACGAACAGGATGTAATAAAAGACAAAACCCTTACCAGAGATGATGCTCTGGAATATGTATGCGAATATCTTATCAGAGCATTTGAATATGGCAGTAGTCGAGACAGACAATACAGAGAACTTGCAACAGGCGATGTAGGTGCCTATGTTTGGACGCTTGGAGGGATGGCGCCTGATGGCACCCTTAAATACAATGATTTGACGAATATATTTTTAGAGGCTGCCCGACTTGTGCGTTGTACGTCACCAACCTTTGCCTTAAGATACAACAAGGATATGCCTGAAGATGTTCTTAAAAATGCGTTTGAATGTATTCGTCACGGTCTTGGGTTTCCCAATATCCGTAATGATCAGGTACTGATTCAATCTAATATGTTCTGGAGCAACACCCCTGAAGAGGAAGCAAGAACATGGACTGCCCAAGCCTGCATTGTGCCGTGTCCGGAAACAAAAGACGGATGCATGCCCAGCCGCTATTCATCAAGTGCTACCTTAGGATCCAAGTGTGTTGAACTTGCCCTTTGGAATGGGTGGAATCCGATCTTCAATATGCAAATTGGTCCCAAAACAGGTGAAGCTGCCAACATGACCTTTGAAGAATTCGTTGATGCATCTCTTGAGCACTTTAAAGTCATGTCATGGGAAGCCTGTAAAATCAGAAATATGTCTCGTTATATTGAAGAGTTAATGGGAAAACCCCATCTTAGCGCCACTTATGAACGATGTGTTGAAGAAGGCATCAATTGTTTTCAAAGACGTGAGCATGGAAACAACTGGCTGACCAATTTTATCTGGATGGACGGGATGGATTCAATTGTGGCAATCAAAAAATTAGTCTTTGATGAAAAAAAATATACCATGGAGCAACTCCTTGTGATGCTGAAAGCCAACTGGGAAGGATATGAAAAAGAACGAATGGATTTTGTTCATGCCCCTAAATGGGGAAATGATGACCCATATGCCGACGATATTATTGTGAAATTCCATGAACGGGTTCGTGATGAAGTTTCTCTTCCCGCCCAGTGCTGGGGGAAAACAGCAAAAGGGATCCCCATGGTACCACAGAATATAGCAGCCTATACAGTAGGCGGGGCACTCTTAGGAGCGCTTCCCAATGGAAGACGCCTTGGAGATACATGCTATGACGGAGGATGCTCACCAGGAGCAGGAATTGATAAAAAAGGTCCCACAGCGGTTTTAAGATCTGTTGGCAAGCTTAATCACGAAGACATGTTTCGTGCGAATCTTTTAAACCAGCGGCTTTCACCTGCTCAGCTTGTTGGCGATAAGGGCTTTGGCGTGTGGAAGTCATATATAGAAACATGGTGTGATTTGGGTATAAATCATATTCAGTTTAATATGGTGGATAATGACACTCTGCTGGCTGCACAGAAAGCACCGGAGGACTACAGTGAACTTCAGGTAAGGGTTGCCGGTTATAGCGCTCATTTTACCAGCCTTAACAAAAAAACGCAAGATACCATCATTGCACGAACGGTTCAGGAAATTTAAGCGTCATCAAACGTGTTTGCCTAATCAAATACTGATTTTTTAAAAAACCAAAGGGTGTTTTTATGTTTTACGTTTACATAAAAACACCCTTTATGCTTTGAAAAATCTGCCCGTGTTATGGGCACAAAGCTCATATCATTAGATGCCAAATTCCACATTGGATGAAACCCGTTGCCTTTTTTATCTTGAAATAGGAAAAGCAGTCACACAGAATGTCTGACATCCCTAAGGTGCGCTATAGTTCGACATAGGGATTGATTTACCAGTGGAGTAGGCATGCCCAACTTGCCTGTTTTAGTAATAATCAATCGTCAAGACGTCTTGCTACTATTGATTCGTTTCTTCCATATCAACGTCTTCCTGGTTCTTATCCACTTCAGATCCAGTCTCGTCATTTTCTTTTTCAAGAGATTCCATATCAATAGCTTCCGAATTGTCATCTGATTCTTCAATGGTTCCCATATCCAGAGCTTCTGAGTCGTTCGTTTCTTGATATTCATCACTTCCAATATTCATTTCAGTTTGTGACTCTTCTTGAGCGCATAGAGGAGACTCGAGCTGAATGGCAATGAGACTCATACAAAAAAAGATCATAATTGATAAAACAACATTTTTCATAGTTCACTCCTTATTGCTAAATTATAAATTATTATTTTGAAACAGCCATTAACATTAATGGCTAAAAAGTGGCAGAGTTAATCATAAATAAAAACCAATTTCAAGCTTTTTTTACATTGTCAGTAGCCTTTCAATATGTCAGGATTCCATAATAAATGAAATGAAATGTCAACAGAGCCTAAAAATGAATTGCCCTGAGTTTATTGTCACCTTGAATAGCTTATTGAATTTATAGTATCAGATTGTCTATCTTATCTTTCAGATGAATACAAATGACACCATATGTCGCGTTTTCCAAGTTGTGTTTTCTCTGGATCATGAATGCTACATATGTCCATAAATTCAGGACATCGGGTATGAAACCTGCACCCACTCGGAGGGGCCATAGGCGAAGGGATTTCTCCTTTTAAAACAATTCTTGTCTTTTGGGCCGACGTTTTCCCTGGTTTTGGAATGGCACTGATCAGCGCTTTTGTATATGGATGTTTCGGGTCTTCAATAATATGTTGTGCGGGTCCTTCTTCTACAATCCTTCCAAGATACATCACCGCAATTCGGTCTGAAATATTTCCTACCACGCTTAAATCATGGGATATAAAAAGATAGGAAAGATGAAATTGTTCCTTTAAATCCATAAGCAGGTTGATAATCTGTGCCTGAACGGAAACATCTAACGCACTTACCGGCTCGTCACAAACAATTAAATCCGGTTTTAAGGAAATTGCCCTTGCAATATTAATCCGCTGGCGCTGACCGCCCGAAAATTCATGAGGATAGCGGTAAATGGCATTTTCATCCAAACCTACGCTGGTGACAAGCTCTTTTGCATGTTGTTTTCTCGATACGGTTGTCTTTCGAAACCGCATCAATCCTTCGGTAACAATATCCAAAACATTCATTCTTGGGTTCAACGATGACATGGGGTCTTGGAAAATGACCTGAATTTTACTTCTAAGGCGCATAAATTCACTTTTTTTTAACGACAGCAGGTCGTGCCCCATAAAAACAATATTGCCGCTATACGCCTTTTCAAGCCCGAGAATTGTTCTGCCCAGGGTAGTTTTTCCGCATCCGGACTCGCCAACCAGACCAAGGGTTTGCCCTGGTTTTATACAAATAGATATCCCGTCAACCGCCCGGACATATCCAATAGTTTTTGATATGATGCCCCGTTTAACTGGAAACCATGTTTTTAAATTTTCAACTTCAAGTGTGCACAACGGTTGCATAACGTTTTTTATATATTTAAAAGTTACGGGTTCACATAGAAACAAGCAGCTTTATGACCTTTTTCAAATGCTTCAAGCAACGGTTTTTCTTTTTTGCATCTGTCAAATGCAACAGGGCATCTATCTGTAAAATGGCATCCTTTTGGATAATTAAACGGTGACGGCACACTTCCGGATATGGCAGACAACTTTTCTTTAGAGCTGCCAAGTTTTGGAATCGATTTTAAAAGCCCAATGGTATAAGGATGGCTCGGGTTTGAAAATATATTGTTTAGCGTTCCTTCCTCGACAATTCTGGAGGCATACATCACTAAAACACGATCACACATTTCCCAGATAACGCCCATGTCATGGGTGATCAGCAAAATAGATGTATGGTCTTGTCTCATTTGCTTAATCAACTGAAAAATTTGAAGCTGAATCGTAACATCAAGGGCAGTTGTGGGCTCGTCTGCTATAATCAGATCCGGCTTTGTCATCAAAGCCATGGCAATCATAACTCGCTGCCGCATACCACCTGAAATCTGATGCGGGTACGCATACATTCTTTCTGCTGTATCAGAAATACCGACCTGTTTTAACCAGTGCTCTGCCAGATCCCAGGCCTTTTTTTTCGAGCAGTTGTCATGCAGACGTATCGCCTCAACCATCTGCCTGCCGATTCTGTGAAGTGGCGAAAGTGCAGACGCAGGTTCCTGAAAAATCATACTGATTTGACTTCCGCGCAGACGCTGTAAATCTTTACTTTCAAGAGACAATACATCGTTGCCTTTA
>JAGVGX010000049.1 GCA_020056865.1 Desulfobacterales bacterium | reverse complement strand
TTTTTTGTTTCAAGCATTATTGCCGGGCTTTCAATGGTCATCTTTGAAGGGTCACTCGCGCATAAGGCATTTCACCATAAAATGGATGAAAACCATCTGGCTGAAAGCAGCCCGATTGCATTGGGATTTGGCAAAGCAGCGTCTTTAACTTTGGCCGGATATTTTACGATCAAGTTGATGGGGATTGCCGTTGATAATAACTGGCATTATCTGTCAACGCCATATGGCGCCTGGTTTCTGGTTGAGCTTATCGGATTTGTTGCACTGCCCTGTTTTTTATATGCTGTTGGTGTAAGGGATAAGAACCTTAAACTGATCAGGTTCACATCGGCCTGGACAGTGCTGGGTATCATCTTAAACCGGCTGAATATATCTATAATAGCATTTAACTGGCATCTGCCTTTAAGCGATAGATATTTTCCCAGCTGGATGGAGATTGTTATTACTCTTTTTATTATTAATCTTTTGGTGTTGCTTTACAGGTTTATTGTTTCAAAAATGCCAATTTTATATGAACATCCTGAATACAAAGAGACACACTAAAATCACCAGAGGTAAAAACAGATGGAAGAAACCATACTGAATTTTCACGAGTTTATGCTTCAAACCGAGACCATAACTTATATAATCATGGGGATTTCTTTGCTGTGCATTCTTGGATTTTGGTGCTTTCTTACAAACAGAGATCAAGACGAATCATAAAGCTAAAAGGGAAAGGGGAAAGTGAATGTATCAGATTGTAACCGGCCCTCTTTTATGGCTTGCGTTTATTGTTTTTTTTGCAGGCTTAATTATTCATGTGGTTTTTTATATCAAGGGACTTGACTGGAAACTTGACAGGGTTACCTATAGCGTGAATGTGACCTATGGTATCAAAGGTGCTTTGAGGTCGATACTTTATTGGCTGATACCGTTTGGAACCAAAAGCTGGCGTGCTAATTCAGGGTTTACAATAACCGTGTTTGTTTTTCATATCTGTCTGTTGTTTACGCCTGTTTTTCTTAAAGCACATAATATGATTTTCAAGGAACGTTGGGGATTGAGTCTGTGGACTTTGCCGGAATCATTGACCGACATGATGACAATTGCAGTTATGGTATGTGTGCTGTCTCTTATTCTTCGGCGTATTGCGCTGCCTGAAGTAAGAATTATTTCTACTTTATACGATTACCTGCTGCTTGCCATTACGGTAGCTCCATTTATTACAGGTTTTTTCGCATATCATCATGTTTTAGATTATGATTTCTGGCTTATAGCACATATTATTACAGGTGAAATTATGCTGATTGCCATACCGTTTACCAAACTGTCCCACATCGCTTTATTCTTTCTTTCCAGGGCGCAGCTGGGGATGGATTACGGTATCAAACGAGGCGGCATGAAGAGTAAGGGGTTGAACTGGTAGTCTTTATCCTGATGGTTTTAATGATTAAAAAATATAAGGTATAATGAATATGGCTCAAGGCACACTTTGCAATAGAAAAACAATAGATACCAAAGAAGATCTGCATTCTCTTTTGGCGGATAAAAGTGGAAAGCTCTACTATGAAGAGATGGAGCGTCTTGATGTTGACACAAAAGCTTTAGGTCAAACCCTTCAAAAAACGTTTAAATCAAGGTTGAAAACCTGGCTGAACATATGTGCTCACTGCGGTTTGTGCGCTGACAGCTGTTTTTTTTATTTGGCAAACAATAAAGATCCGAAACAGGTTCCTTCCTATAAAATTCAGTCAACCCTCGGTGAAATTGTTAAACGCAAGGGAAATGTTGATAATCAGCTTATGCGTTATTCAATGGATACAGCATGGGGAAAATGTACGTGCTGCAACCGGTGCGGAATGTACTGCCCTTTTGGTATTGATATGGGCGTTATGTTCAGTTACTTGAGAGGGCTTTGCTTTTCACAGGGGTTTGTCCCATGGGAAATGAAAATTGGTTCTGGAATGCACCGGATATACAGAGCCCAGATGGATATTACAAATGAGGACTGGGTTGAAACCTGTGAGTGGATGGCCGAAGAAAACCAAGACGAGTTTCCAAAGCTTGACATTCCGATTGACAAGGAAAATGCTGATATCATTTATACGGTTAATGCGCGAGAGCCAAAACACTACCCGGAAGATATAGGTGAAGCTGCCATTCTTTTTCATATTGCAGATGAAAACTGGACGGTTCCAAGTCAGGGATGGGAGGAGACCAGCCTTGCCATGTTTGCTGGTGATTGGGAAGGGGCAAGAATGCAGGTTGAATCGGTTTACGATGCTATCGAAAGATTAAAACCAAAGCGAATGGTTGTAACCGAGTGCGGTCATGCATATAGAGCAACGGTTCTTGAAGGGCCATACTGGACGGGCAGAAAAACAGGGAAAACACCTGTTGAAACTCTGCATTACGTTGAATGGGTACTTGAGGCGCTAAAAACCGGAAAACTAAAAATTGATCCTTCAAAAAAGATTAAAGAGCCGGTTACCTATCAGGATTCATGCAATTACATTAGAAACGGCGGGTTAGCTGATGTGGGCAGAGAGATCATGAGTTATATTGCAGAAGATTTCCGGGAGATGAAACCGTGTCGGGAGCATAATTTCTGTTGCGGTGGCGGTGGCGGAATGAACGGTATCGGACGCTATCGTGAACAGCGTAATATCGGCTTGAAAGTCAAACGCGATCAGATTCTGGAAACAGGAGCCAA
>JAGVGX010000108.1 GCA_020056865.1 Desulfobacterales bacterium | reverse complement strand
CCTTGTAAAAACTGCTTTTTTTGGTGAAGACGCCAACTGGGGAAGAATTATCGGTGCTGTTGGAAGAGCCAATGTCTCTATAAACCCTGATACTATTGACATTTATTTTAATGATGTATTGATGGTAAAAAACAGTATTGGATGCGGTATCGATGCAGAGGTTGAAGCAACGAAGATTCTAAAAAAACCCGAATTCAGTGTAACTGTCGACTTGAATATCGGTCACGGTTCGGCTTCTGTATTAACATGTGATTTTTCTGTTGACTATGTAAAAATCAACGCTGATTACAGAACGTAATTGCAGGTACGGCAACAATGGCATTTTAATACCAATGGCTCTTATTCGACTGCAAAAATATCTTTCTGAAAAAGGAGTGTGTTCAAGAAGACAGGGTGAAAAATATATTGTGGCCGGACATGTTAAAGTTAACGGCAACATTGTTACGGAACTGGGCACCAAAATTGATTCTGAAACCGACCGTATTGAATTCAATGGCAGGCAATTAAGCATTGAAGAAGAAAAAATATACATCGCCTTGAACAAACCCAAAGAATATGTCTCAAGCTGCATGCAGGATGACACCCGTATTGTACTTGATCTTATTGATATCAAGGAGCGCGTTTATCCTGTGGGCAGGCTTGACAAAGATTCAACAGGCCTTTTACTACTAACCAATGACGGGCGACTTCACCACAGGCTTCTGCACCCTTCATTCAGCCATGAAAAAGAATATGAAGTCACGTTATCTGCCCCTCTGCCAAATAAAGCGTTAAAAAATATGGAAAAAGGCCTGCCCATGATGGGGGGAAAAACCCAACCTGCAAAAATATCTGTTATTTCTCCTGTTATATTTAAAATCGTTTTAAAGGAAGGTAAAAACAGACAAATTCGTCGTATGGTGAGAAAAGTCGGCGGGCATGTTAAGGAACTCAACAGAATACGGATTGTCAATATCACTCTTGGAAAACTTGGCCCTGGCCAATGGCGGTATCTTTCAGAAAAAGAACTGCATTGTCTGTTCAAACATCTTGACTTGACCTGATACCGTCCAAAAATTTACAAAGGTTTCAAAGTAAGAGGCTATAATGGGTATAAGTAAGGTAATTAAAAAATATAAAATAAATGAACAGCCTAATGAATTTTTATTTTGGCAATCAAGATCATATGAAGAGCGCTTGGACGCATTAGAGCAAATCCGAAAAGAATACAATTTATGGAGATATAATGCTGAGCAAGGATTTCAAAGAATTTATAGAATTGTTAAACGAAAATAAGGTTGGATATTTAGTGGTTGGCGGGTATGCTGTCGCATTCCACGGGCATCCACGTTATACAAAAGACCTTGATGTATGGATAGAATTGTCGCCGGATAACGCTAATAAAATCTTAGAGGCACTTAAAAAATTCGGTTTCGGATCATTAGGCCTCAAACCCGATGACTTTCTTAAGAGCGACCAGATAATTCAATTGGGTTATCCTCCCAATCAAATTGATATCTTGACGACATTAAAAGATTTGAAATTTGAGGAGTGTTATAAAGCAAGAATTAAAGTTGGAATTCAAGGTCTCCATATTAATTTTATTGATATTGAAAACTTAAAGAAAAACAAACGGGCTACCGGACGTCCACAGGATCTGGCTGATGCAGAAAACTTAGAGTAATCCGGAGTGTGATGGCCAACCTTTCACTGCCCCTCAGTTTATCGTTGAGCCACGCAAAATGGGCAGAAGGCGCTATCGGAAACATAAATAAGGCTTTTTCTGCAGACTCAAAAAAGAATTGATTATGAGATACGAAGGCCCCATATACAGACCACCCAGTGAGGCGGACTCGCTTTTAATACAGGCAACTGTTGGCTGCCCTCACAACAGGTGCACCTTTTGCATGGTATACAGAAACACGCCTGTTTTTAAAATACGCAAGGTTTCCGATATTAAAGAAGACATTGTAAAGGCGCGTGAATGTTATGGCGAAAATGTTTCAAAACTATTTTTCCCGGCCGGCAATACCATTGCCATGAAAACGGACGATCTTTGCGACATATGTCGATTTGCAAAAAAAACATTCCCCCATTTGAAACGAATTACTGTTTACGGTTCTTCTCAATACATTCATAAAAAAGGCCAAAAAGATCTCAAACGGCTTTATGAATCCGGTTTGTCAAGGATTCATGTTGGCCTTGAATCCGGAGATGATGAGATATTAAAAAAAATAAAAAAGGGAACAACCGGCAAACAGCAAATTGAAGCGGGTCAATGGGTAATGAAAGCCGGATTAGAGCTCAGCATATATATTATTCTCGGCATTGGAGGAAAAGAACGGACACAGCAGCATGCGTTAGAGACCGCCAGGGTGTTAAATCAAATATCGCCTGATTTTATCAGGCTTCGAACCTTTGTGCCGAAAATCAACACCCCCCTGCTGGAAGATATGAAAAACGACGTATTCAAAATTCTCAGCCCTCATGAAATTTTACAAGAAACAGCACTGCTTGTAGAAAATCTTACCGTATCATCTTATCTTGTCAGTGATCACTACACCAATTACATTAATCTCGAAGGACAACTTCCTGAAAAAAAAGAAGCGATCCTTGAACATATTAAAAAAGAACTTAAAAAAGATAAAAGCGCTTTCAGGCCTTTTTTTATCGGAGATGTTTAAACAACGTATTCATTTAGCAAGAAAATACCACGTTGAAACAGGTGTTATCTATAATCTCCAGTATGACACCTGATGTTTTGATGCTTCTTCATAACTAAATGCACTTTTGACATCTATGATAACAGGATTTATCTTTGTGCATAAACCGTAAATGCCTGAAAAGCCTATTTTTAAATATTCCTTATGAGAAACGGCTATAATAACCGCATCAGCATCAGCAAGCGCTGCAAACTCAACAAGGTCTACGCCGTATGTTTTCTTTGCAGCATCTGAATCTGCAAGCGGATCATGAACAAAAACATTTGCGCCATAATCGTTTAATTCATTGATTATATCTATCACTTTTGTATTTCTCAGGTCAGGCACATTTTCTTTAAAGGTAATGCCCAGTACAGATATTTTTGCACCTTTTACTTTTTTCTCTGAACGAATCAGCATCTTAATGGTACGCTCTGCTATATACTTGGACATACGGTCATTGATTCTTCGACCTGCTAAAATCATTTCCGGATTATACCCTATGGATTCAGCCTTAAATGTAAGATAATATGGATCAACGCCTATACAGTGCCCTCCAACAAGGCCGGGCCTAAAGGGAAGAAAATTCCATTTTGTTCCGGCAGCCTCGAGAACTTCTGTTGTATCAATCTTCATTTTATCAAAAATCATTGCCAGCTCATTCATCAGCGCGATATTTAAGTCTCGCTGTGTATTTTCAATTATCTTGGCAGCTTCTGCAACCCTGATGGAAGATGTCTTGTAAATGCCGGCCTTAACAATTTTGCCATAAACTTTTGTTAGAAACAACGTGGTATCAGAATCATATCCGGAAACTATTTTTGTTATATTTTCAAGGGTATGTTTTTTATCTCCAGGATTGATCCTTTCAGGTGAATAGCCGATTGTAAAGTCTATTCCTAATTTCAGACCGGATTGATTTTCCAGGATTCCGGCACATAATTCTTCAGTTGCACCCGGGTAAACCGTTGACTCAAAAACCACGCATGACCCTTTTGTCAAATGCTTGCCTGCGATTTCAGATGCGCTTCGCAAAGGCCTCAGATCAGGGATACGGTATTCATCAATCGGGGTGGGCACAGCAACAATAATCAGTCTGGCCGAAGAAAGCTGCTTAGAATCACTTGTAAACATGATATCTGCTGCATTAAGATCGTTTTTGGAAACCTCTAAGGTTTTATCGATGCCTTGTTTAAGCTCACCGATTCTTTCAGGTGAAATATCATACCCTATTAACTGAAAATGTTTTGAAAAAGATACAGCCAGAGGAAGGCCAACATATCCGAGACCAACAACAGCGATTGTATCCTTGCGGGAAATCAGCGATTCGAATGATACCATCAGTTATTCTCCAAAAATACAGGTTACAAATTATAAGCAACAAAATTAGTATATTATTGTCATTCCATCGTCTATGCAAGAAAAATTTATGTTTGTATTCTTGATAAAAATAAAAATTCAGATTACTATTTATATATTTTGAGGTTGATGATTCAAGCTTATGATAATGGCATTACACTTTTTTTTTGCTTAAAAATTTGGATGTGCATAACCTTGACGCGCTTAAGTTAGCCCAATAAAATTCATACAAGAGTGTACGTCCTATTTATGTTCAAGTTCATAATAACAGTTTTATCGCTTTTGACAACACTGATCTTGTTTCCGTCAGAAGACGCGTTGGCCCAAAAAACTTTGGAACAGATACAAACGTCTTTGGAAAAAAGAATCCGTTTTGCCCAACAACACGAAAGATTCATATGCGGAGGTGAGTATATATATGACTCATCGCTGTTGGCCGGTTTTTATAATGATCAACACTATTCTCCTTCATGGTTCAGTGAAAATGGGCTAAAAAATGAAGTAAAACCTCTGATAAACACCATAAAAGAAGCTGAGTTAGAGGGCCTTAATCCTGACGATTATCATCTCACAGCGATCGAAGAGCTTATGTCAGAGCTTCAAGCCGGAATTGAGACAAATACACGTATCTCCATTGAAAAACTTGTTGACCTTGACCTGCTTTTAACCAACGCATTTCTTATGTTGGCATCTCACCTGTCTGAAGGTTTAATCAATCCGGAAACCATAGAATCCGAATGGCTCATCAAACCCCGCAAAGTAAATGTGATTAACGCACTTCAAACAGCCATTAAAACCGGTCAAATTGTAGATGCTATTGAAACCATCCGCCAGAAAAACCCGGAATATCAAAAATTAAAAAAAGCCTATATTCAATATCGCCACATTGAACAAGGCGGCGGATGGCCTCAGTTAACCCTTTGGCGAACAACAAAAAAGGGG
>JAGVGX010000194.1 GCA_020056865.1 Desulfobacterales bacterium | reverse complement strand
TTTGAAAAACTAAAAGATTTTGTAAAAGAAGAAGGAAAAGTATATCAATGGCGCAGGCAATATGTCCGAGAAAATAAGAGTGGCGTTTGTCCAACACTAACGGCAAATATGGGCACTGGCGGGCACAATGTGCCAATTATTAAAGACAAAAAAGGCATTAGAAAATTAACCCCGTTAGAATGTGCCCGCATTCAAGGATTCCCTATAGATTACAAAATACCAAAACTAGCCGACTCAGCTTTATATAAACAATTTGGAAACTCTGTCAGTGTTCCGGTTATTGAAGCTGTTGCAAGGCAAATGATGAAAGCAATGTTACCCAATTAAATCTGAGAGTTTTGGAAAAAGTTCCTCCATATTCCTTAAACTATCCCAGTAAACAAACATATTATCGTTGTTGAATTTCATGCCTTTAAATGTCGTGTCAGCCGGTAAATCTTTAAAATCTTTTCTTAGTGCCCAGCCTCTTCGTTCAACCCGAATACCACTTAAAACTGGAAAGTCTGAGAAAATTTCTTCTCCGCGACCCCCTAAGCTTCGAAAAAATCTTTGTCCCGTATTTGCTTTTTTCCAATGAACCTTATAGCCAACAAAGAGTCCAGCCTGTCTGTCTCCTTCGAATTCATTTTTTGAAATTAACATAAAATACTGAACATCCTTTACTTGCACTTTAATTTCTGGCTCAATAAAATCGCCACCGGCAAATTTAATTTTTTTAACATCTTGGCCCTCATCAGTATTAGAGGTTCCTTTATAAAAATCTCTATTTAGTTCAACTTCAGTTCCATGAGATTCGCAGTCCATTCTAAATGCAACCTCGTTAAGCATCCCTTTTGTTATATCCATTATTGCTTCGATGTCGTATCTCATTTTTCCGTTTGAGTGAAGAGTTATATATTTTTCATTTATAGCTTTTTTTGCCCAATTAAATTCTTTAATAACATCTTCCAGGGGAATTAATATTGAGTTATCAAGTACTGATTGACAGTACTCAACGATATTCGGAAAATAAGTAAACCCATTAGTAATTATACCGCTCCCAGTCGCAAAGTTTTTTATCTTATTGGAGGAATTTGCAGAACCGCCAGCAATACGCTTGAATTGGCCAATAGAAATTTCTTCGTAACCATATGGCCCAAGAATAGCATTTATCAGTTCAAAGACTTTTGGAAAAGAACCTTCTTTTTCAAAATAAATATTTTGATTATTTTTTATAACTAAAGTATTTTCTGGGACATTGATTTTTTCCGATTTATTCATAGCTGAAATATGCCACAAAACAAGACTTTTGGTAAGTGGCGTGCGAAAAATAACATGCCCATAGACGACGACAGAGGAGAAGAAGCAGGGGAGTTGCTTGAAAATAATACTCCGGAAGAAGTTGCCGAGATTGTTGAGATTGCTAGTGGTCACGGCCTAGATTTGGAGGAAGCAGTGGAAGTGAACCCCATTAAAGAACCCGCCAACTGGCGGGGCTGAGATTGTTGAAATTGCCAACTCGCTCATCTGAAAAAAGTACGCCCGACTCTTTCGAGTCGGGCGGGGGAATATGATCAGTTAGATGAAGAACTCGGTCCTTTGATGGGGGTGTACGTGGGCGGGCCACCGCAATAGTCGCCAATTGCATTCATTGTGCCCACTTCTCGACGCTGGTAGATCAGTGCTCCGCTTGCTGAGCCCTTGGCACAAGCGAAGCCACCTGCACCTGCCATCAAGAAACTGCACGCCTCTCGGCCGCTTCCTAGCCGGCACAGAGATGTCAGTTTTTCCTGTTCGATCTTTTTCGGTTCGAAGGCTTCGTCCAGCATGCACTTCTCACACAGGCCGACCGAAGGATCATCTCCGTCAGGGTAGAAATCGAACACGAAATCCGGTATGTAAGTACGCCTGCACTTACGACAAGTGACAGATTTTGCCGTCTGGCTTTCCTCGGACATAAGTTGTCTTCCCTTCCTTTTTGAAGAAGTTCTTACCCAAGTGGTACAATACCACACAATTTGATATTTGTCAGCTCTGATGTAATCAGACAGGATTTGCCCGATAGGGAATGTTAAAACTTGCGTGTTAAACTTAACTTATATGAAATTAACTAATGATAGCTATACAATTTTAATTGGTACCAAGAATTTTACTGAACGTTATTATCGCGACAAAAAAGGATGGCTAAAGGTGTCTGCTCGTGGCAATAAATTTAAAATGACCGCTGAACAAGTTTTAAATCATCTTTTACCAGCGCTATCTGGCATTAAGCCAAACCTGACAATAAAAGTAGTTTATAAAGAAAAGAAGAAGGGTCTTCCTTAAAATTCTTAATTCCGGGGACGCTCTTTCACTATTAGCTATCGACGGGCAGAGACTTGAGTCTCTGTTATTGTTCCAAAGCACCAACCTCCCTTTGGCCCATCTCTGCCAGTATCATTATAGGTTTCAAGATAAAAGCCGTTACATTTTTGAACAGTCATGATAGTACCAGCAGGCACATACCCTGAACCGTTTTTTATTGGTCTAACAAAAAATAAAATAAT
>JAGVGX010000101.1 GCA_020056865.1 Desulfobacterales bacterium | reverse complement strand
TGTATATCTATCATCACAAATTAAACTCTTTTAAACCAGTAAATACTCTTTTTTAATATTGCCCATGGCACGAAAAATATTGCCTTTAATGTTTTCATTATTCTGATAAAGCCGGTCTAAAAGCATTTTGATTTCGTACCTTTTGGAAGTTGATGCGCTGGGACAAGAATTGAAAAATTTCGGAAAGGCTTTTTCACCAACAAAACGCCTTATGATGTGTTCATCAACAAAGGAAAGCGGCCGAATAATTTGGAACCTGCCCTTAAAAAGAAACTGTGAAGGGTTCATCGTACTTATTCCTCCTGAATAAAACATATTCATAAAAAGGGTTTCTATGATGTCATCCTTGTTATGACCTAACGCCAGTTTTGTACACCCCAATTCATCTGCGATCTCAAAAAGGCGTTTTCTTCTCAATCTTGAACACAAAAAACACGGGTTTTCACGATTTTGTTTACTGTGGGCTACAATCCCATGCTCCGTATAATCCACCCTTATGTTATACCCTTTTTTTATACAATACTGCTCGATGCCACGTCCCAGATCGGGATTAAAACCAGGGTCAATATAAATGGCGTGCAACTCATAATGTATAGGTATTCTTGATAACCGCTCATTGAGCATCCACAAGAGGGTTAGGCTGTCCGCACCGCCGGAAAGCCCTACAGCGATTTTATCACCGTCTGAAACCATATGATACTGGTGCAGCGCTTTTCCAACCCCTCTGTTGATCTTTTTATATGATCTGCTTTGATTCAGTTGCTTCGTGTTCTGTCCCATCTTCCTTAAGCGTTATTTTACCTGCTGCGATTTCTCTAAGTGCAATAATAATATCCTCATTCTTAGGGGAAGACACCAGGTATTCCGATCCATCACGAATTTGCCTAACACGTTTTGAAACCATATTAACAAGTTGAAACCGGTTAGTTACTTTTTTCAAACAGTCTTCCATCGTAATTCGTGCCACAAAAACCTCCATCATATATTTTTTATTTTTAATTAACGGATTATTATATTATCTTTATGAGTTCATAACATCTTTTTCCAGCAGGCGCATCAAGAATGATCTCATCTCCGGGCTTTTTCCCGAGAATCGCTTTACCTAAAGGAGACGCCACCGATATACGGCGTTTTTCGACATTCGATTCTTCTGTTCCAACAAGCTGGTATGATATGTCTTCTCCCGTATCTATATTTTCAAGAATCACCGTGCAGCCAAAAACAGCTCTGTCTTTTGGCAGTTGGTCAGGATCAATAATATCCGCATTCGCTATCTTGTATCCCAACTCGCCAATCCGTCCTTCAATAAAGCTTTGGCGTTCTTTTGCAGCATGAAACTCCGCATTTTCAGAAAGGTCTCCATGAGACCTGGCTTCTTCTATCGCTTTTATATTGGCAGGTCGTTCTGTTTTTTTTAAATGCTCCAGTTCCTTTTTCAGGGCAAGGAACCCTTTTTTTGTAATCGGTATTTCTCCCAACTGCTCACTCCTTTATGTAATCTACGACAAGGTCGCCAACTTGTTTTGTTGAATAACCCATTTTGCCTGCAGCAACGTCTTTAAGGTCGTCTCGAAGCACCTTTATAACCGCTGTTTCAATTAAAGATGCTGCCTGATGTTCTCCCAAGGTTGAAAGCATCAACTGCGCTGCCGAAATAGCAGCAATCGGGTTGATGACCTGTTTTCCTGTGTATCTCGGTGCAGATCCGCCAATGGGTTCAAACATTGAAATACCCTCGGGGTTAATATTACCACCCGCGGCAATCCCCATGCCACCCTGGATCATCGCTGCAAGATCAGTAATAATATCACCAAACATATTGTCAGTTACAATAACATCAAACCATTCAGGATTCTTGACCATCCACATACAGATGGCGTCAACGTGGGCATAATCGGTTTGAATATCCGGATACTCCTTTGCAACTTCATTAAAGGTTCGTTCCCATAAATCAAAAGCAAATGTCAGCACGTTGGTTTTTCCGCAAAGCGTCAATTTTTTTGCTTTATTCCGCTTTCTGCAATATTCGAAAGCATACCTGATACACCTTTCAACACCTTTGCGTGTATTAATTGATTCCTGGATCGCAACCTCATCGGCAGTTCCGCGTTTTAAGAACCCTCCTGCACCTGCGTATAACCCTTCGGTATTTTCACGAACAACAACAAAATCAATATCCTCAGGTCCTTTTCCCTTGATAGGGGTTTCAACGCCTTCATAAAGCTTAACAGGCCTTAAGTTGATATACTGATCAAGATCAAATCTAAGTTTTAATAAAAGCCCTTTTTCAAGAATACCCGGCTTAACATCCGGGTGACCAATAGCTCCCAGGTATATGGCATCTGTTTTGCGAAGCATGTCGATGGTTGCATCATGCAAAATCTCTCCTGTTGCCTTGTAGTGGTCCCCTCCCAAATTAAAATGGCTGAATTTTAAGGTAAAATCTGATTGTTGAGCTACCTTTTCAAGTACCTTGATCCCCTCTGTTACCACTTCCGGTCCTGTTCCGTCACCTGCAATTACCGAAATATTATATTCTTTTGACATATAAAAACATCCTTTGGCTAAAAATAAACAACCCGTCTGGCATCCGGTTGCCAACGGACTGACATCATTCACTATATCCTTATATTAATATTTATATCTATACTGAACTGGATTTTTTATTCTTTGCGAGTATTGCTTTGTCTTTTTTTGCATCTCTATAATGTTTTACAATAAGTACCGGCCCTGAAAACACATAGAACAACCCTATAAGAAACAAGGCCATTGAGGGTTCAGCGGCAATAAATATGAGAACAAGAATCGCTGCAACCAGAACATTAAAATTCATGCTCTTAAACAGTTCCGGTTTTTTAAAGCTGTTGTATTTTATCGTACTCACCATTAAAAAAGAAAGCATGTTGAGCGATATAAAAACAAACAGAGGATTTGGGCTAAACTCAAACCTGTGGCAAAATAAAACCGCCACTGCATTCATCCCCGCACCTGCAGGTATGGGAAGGCCTGTGAAATAGTTACTATCGCCGGTACCGACATGGGTATTAAACCTGGCAAGTCTAAGTGCTCCACACACAAGAAAAAGAAGCGCAGCAAGCCACCCAATACGTCCAAGAGGCTTAAGAACCCAAAGGTACATCATCAACCCCGGCGCAATACCGAAAGATATAAGATCCGACAGAGAATCGTATTCAACTCCGAACTTGCTTGTTGTGCGCGTCGCCCTTGCGATTTTACCATCCAGTGCATCAAAAATAGCCGCAATAATAATAGATGCGGCAGCAGCAACGTATCTTGCCTCTATGGAGCATATGACAGCATAGAAACCGCAAAAAATGTTAAATGTTGTAAACAAGTTAGGCAGTATATATATACCTCTGCGAATCTTTTTGCCTGTAGCTCGTTTGTTGTTCACTGTTTCTTTATTATTCATATAAAAAAGCCACAATAGACGTCCCTGATTTAACTTTGGTTCCAACAGACACATTTGGTTTTGTATCCGCTGGAAGGTATATATCCAATCGTGACCCAAAGCATATCATTCCGTAGCGCTGCCCTCTGCCAACCATATCGCCTTCCTGCACCTTGCAGATAATTCGTCTGGCAATAAGGCCTGCTATTTGGACAAAGCAAATGCTTTTTTTTTTTTCCGTTTCGACAAACACCGCATTGTGTTCGTTGTGTTTTGACGCTTTATCCAGATTTGCTGAAAAAAATTTCCCGGGATAATAACTTACCCTTGTTATTGTCCCATCATAAGGCACCCGGTTAACATGAACATTAAACACAGACATAAAGATGCTTATCTTTACACATGGGCCTTCTGAAAAACTGCTGCTGTCCAATGTTTCAACTGCAATAACCTTGCCATCAGCAGGCGATACTACCGCATTGCCAACATTGGGAACAACACGGTCAGGATCCCTGAAAAACCAGCAACAAAAAAAAGTACCTGCACAACCTGCTATCGCAGGAAAAGCAAGTTCCAGCAACGCCAAAACAACCGTAAGAAACCCCATAGCAAATATGATAGGATATCCTGCCTTTGCAATAGGAAATGCCAATGCCGACGGCGGATCGGGAGAAAAATATTTGTTCATGAACCTTGCCTTTTACCACACAGATACATTTTTATATGTTTATAAATATAATAATTTTATTTTATTAACAATACGCTTGAATGTCAACAATAACACGTTAAGTTTGGGGTAAACCATCAAGATAGTCTTTGATCACTGATAATTAACGCTTGATACCTTGGCATTCACCTCAGCATCAGACCTTCTAATATAATGGGGAGCAATGGCTTCCGGATGACTGAAAACATTGTTTTTAAATTGGTTCAAGCCTAAATAGGCTACTGTGGATGCACATGTTGTGTTTTGGTTGGGTGAAGCAAAAAACGCCATGCCCCCCAGTTTATCCTCAATAATTTTATGATATAAGGATGCCCCCTCTCCAACAAACATGCAAGGCTCATGAATGTTTTCAAGCGCCTTGTCAGGGGAAAAAACCTTCTCGTCGGTTTCTTTTGTTAACATACCTGTTTTGAATCCGCAACCCGTCAGCCTGTAATTCGCACAGTAAACTTCTCCGCGTCTTGCATCCATCATGGGGCAGATAAGATATGAATAACAGGCGGTTTGCATAGCAAGTACATCGAGGCTTGATACACACGTAACCGGCTTGTTCAAAGCAACTGCTAAACCCTTTACTGAACTTATCCCAATACGCAGACCTGTAAACGTACCAGGGCCTGTTGTTACTGCAAATCCGTCTATATCAGAAGGCTTGATACGGGACAATTTTATGACCTTATCGATCATAACCATTAAATGCCTTGAATGGGTTTGATCGCTGATTATGGTTTGCAAAGCGAGCACTGATGTGTTGTCAACAACAGCAACACTACAGCTTTTTGATGCTGTATCTACTGCAAGTATCTTCATCCCTT
>JAGVGX010000119.1 GCA_020056865.1 Desulfobacterales bacterium | reverse complement strand
TTTATGCAGTCATTTTTTTCATTTTTCATGATTTTTTCATAACGTTTCTGGTGAGCAGCCGGACTCACCTATGAATTTAAAAAACGTAACGGGTTCCCGGTCTGCTCGACCCGTTGGTTATAAAAAGGAGGTTATAGTATGTTTAGTAAAATATATTCATCTATTAGGTCTGTCTTTAATAACGCCGATTTGCACCATATCTTTGTGCTTAAGCTTTTTTATTTCAGACTCAAGATCGAGAATTTGTTTATCCATCTGCGTTATTTTGTTCTCATAAAATTTCGTGAGTTCAAAATTTTTCGTTTGAAGTTGCAGGTTCTTCTTCTCCGCTTCAATAATTTTCTCTTTTATGGGGAGCAAGAGTTCTAATGTTTGTTTATCTTTGATAGAAGTATGGAGTTTTTCCACAAGATCATAAATATCTTTGATAGCACTCATTTTAACTTCTCCTTTCAGGGGAAAAAGTTTTAGATTTATATCGCTGCAAATCAGCGGCGCGGCTTTTTGCGTCCGCTGAATTTGCCTTGTTAGCTGCTGGCTTTTAAATTTCGTTCGTCAAAGACTTCTTTTGCAACAAAAAGTCCATTTAATGCCGCAGGAAAACCAGCATACACAGCCATTTGAATCATGACTTCAGTGATTTCTTTTGGGCTACAGCCAACATTAAGTGCTCCATGAACATGAACTTTTAGTTGAGGCAAGGCTGTGCCCATAGCAGTTAAAGCTGCCACTGTTGCTATTTCACGGGATTTCAAATCCAACCCAGGGCGGCTATAAACATCCCCAAAAGGAAACTCTATGAGTAAGTCTGCAAAATCTGGAGAAATATCCTTAAGGGCTTCCACAACCCTTTCTCCTTGTTCGCCATCAATTTCAGCTAATTTTTCCCATCCGATTTTATATCTTTCCGATTTCATTATTTCCTTTCCTTATTCTTATGGCAGCTAACGAAAAAATCAGCCGGAGCGTAGCTATCGGCTGTATTGGCTTTGTTATGTGAGACTACACAATGCAAACCGTTTCATGCAGATAATTTAGGGAGATATTAATAATTAGTTTGCAATTTTGCTGCTGGAAGAAATTCTGGTTGGTTCCCATGTCCTAAATCAAACTTGAAGTGCTCATAATTATATGAATTCAGGTTTAAATACACATTTGTTTTAGCAGGAAGTTCATGATATTTCCCAGTCTGCCCATCAACTAATAACTGCCCTTTAAAGTTATCGTGCCAGACATGTAGCAGCGCATATCTTCCCCCGGGAAGAACTTTACAGCCGCACTGTAGTATTCCGTCAGTAAAATCTCCTTTAAAAGTATAGCCACCTTGAATTTTAAAGATTGGTTTTTGATTATCACTTTTTGAATAAAAACCAATGAGTCCATCATTGTTAATTTTTTTTAGACAGAAGCCATAATTTGTGAGCCATATTTCACTTTCGTATATGTTTCCAAAATAAGATTCAAACGGTTTACCTTTAATAATAGTATCATTAGCTAAAAGTATCTGGTTGTCCCGATGAGATGCCACGAAGCTTTCTACACCTCGATTTAAGCACTTCCATACTACGCTGCCATCTCCAAGTGCATAGTTGTAACAAACTGTGTCATTTCCAACAAAGAAATAGTGCAAGGAATTGAAATCTTTAATTACCTCATAAACCTTAGTTGGTGAATCCATATCAATACGAACCAAAACGACCTCGGGTGAGTGCCAACAAGACCGGGGCGTATGCACATGTTTTTTGTCCTTGACCATATATACAAATTTAGATTCTGCATCCCACTGAAGATTTGAATAGTATATCTCGCCTACTTTAATTTTATTATAATATGTATTCTTTCTACAGTTACTTATCAATAATACAGATGGCCCTGTTGTTTTAGCAAGGTATAGGTTCTTACCATAGAAGAATGCTGCCTTTTTGTTATCAGGTGAAACATAAACCGCCTTCTCGTCCAAGTCACGCCCAAAAAACGAACCTTCGAATAGAACAGGTGACATGTTGCTTATTGTTCTGCCGTATCTCAATGTTTTGCCAATAGAATAGAAGAAAGGTGCATCAACTAACTCAACGAACGATGAAGGTGCATAATCAATAATGCCAAAAAAATTACCAGCTGATGCAACGCATGGAAAAAAACTGGCAGCAAGTAATATTATTAAAATGATTACAGGGTGATTATTCTTCACATAATTTCCTAATGATCGAGTACACATAACGTCGCTGCAAATCAGCCGCGCCGTTTTTGGCGTCGGCTGAATTTGTCTTGTTATCTTTTTATTGCTACATACCCGCCAAAGAGATAGGCCTTAAAAAATTTATGAATCTTAATAAAACCCGCTTCTTTAAATAGTAATTCGATACGATCTTGAGATATGAAGTGAACTTCTTTTTCACGCATTGCAAATTCTTCATCAACCCTATCGTTTTCAGCCCTTATAAATAGTTGCTGATTTTTCCAGGCAGCATTGAGAACATTATATTCTTCTGAACCAATCTCTCCTTCAAGGTCAACAAGAACTATAGGTGCACCTGGCTTTAATTTGTCCGCAATGGCTTTTAAGAAATTCAGTTTTGCACCATCATCAGGTAAAAAGTGCATAACCAGAATAGCGGTGGCAGCATCAAAGTCTTTCTCTGCTACATCTTCAATTAGTCCCAGGACAAAGGATATTTTGTTCTCCAGAGAAACCGCCGCCACTTTTTTCCTGGCAATAGAAAGCATCGGCTCTGCTGGATCAAAACCGGTAAAAGACCAATGGGGATTGTTTTGTGAACAGTCAATTATCTCTTTTCCTGTTCCAGCACCTGCCACTAAAATTCTCGCCTCACTGTTCAGCTTATCCTTTAAAAGGTGTTGAGTTAACTCATAAATGGCATGATAAGCAGGTATTATTTTATGTGCGGTATCATCATATTCATTGGACCATTCACCATTAAAATCTATTTGTTTTTCCATAAGATAGGCTGCCTTATCAAAGTCTTCCGCTATCAATTCTTAAGTTTAAATCAATTTTTTCCATAAGATAACGTGAAGTTCTGCAGGAGCCGGGCTTTTCCGGCTTCCGCAGAAACAAATTGTTATGCCAATCTTTTTATCTCAATTATGTGGTTGCCACTACCTTTAGGTCTTTGGGCGCCAAAATGTTGAATCTCGAGTAACTTCCTTTAATTTCTGAAAAAATGCAGGTGCATACTCAGGCGCAGAGGAAACATAGTGACCACTCATTTTTGAACTGTGCCGTGGTGTGCTCATAATAGCCATCATATCGGATAGAGAAAGAATTGCTTCCTCTGTTCCAGAAACGAATCCTGACCAGTTTTTCACATGATCTTCCGACCGGAAGAGATGGATGCGGCTTCAAGTGAAAGCCCAATTCTCTGCCCACTGACGCAAAGGTATATCGATATAGCCACAGATGCCGATAGGATTTTCATTTTGTATGATTCCATCACGTACAACAACTTGCATAGATTCACCACAATCCAGACATGGCGCATCAATCTGGACTGACTTTCCTGGAAATACCCAGCAGACCGCCAGGGCTTCAAGACCTCACTGTCCAAACCATTTCTGCTGCCCTTCAACAGTAATAAGGTATTGTGTTGGCAGATTGTTAAATGGCGCAAACGAGACCAGTAAATCTGTACCGGGATAGAGCCACATCGGCATCACAGGTGTGCTAATCAGATCATGAAGAAGCTTTTTTCCTTCACCCGGTGTTACGCCAAACTTCTTGGCTATTTCCGTATAATGAGGCGCATAGCCTCTTTGGACAAATGTCTCCATTATATAGTGGTAGGTTTTATCCAATTGCTCCTTATCTTCCATACCTTCTCCTTCCTATAGAGGCTACCTTGGGGTCATTGGCATAACGTCGGCTGTTGAGCCGTGAGCATCACAGGTCTAAAAAAGGTTCTTCTTTTTTTAGACCGAGAAGCGCAGTCGGCTCGAACGCCCTTGATAGGTGG
>JAGVGX010000066.1 GCA_020056865.1 Desulfobacterales bacterium | reverse complement strand
TGAATCTGTTGACTCATATTTCTGTGTAGGTGCGGGTTATCATAATCGGTCTTACAAATATGTTACTACAGACCCAAATTATAATGATGATCAAGTGAAAGGGTTGGTACCTTTTAATGCGCGTGTTGGCATTGGAATGCGTTACTTTTTCGTTGAAAATTTCGGAATAAACGTTGAATTTGGCTTAGGTGGTCCTCTGTTGCATGGTGGAATTTGTGCAAAATTTTAATCAAATAATATGAAAAAAATATTGATATCTCTTGGATTTGTCCTTTGCTTTTCTGCTCTGTCACTGGCTCAGAACACATCATACAATACAAATGAAAAGGTAGAAAAAGAATGTGTGATTGTTCGTGTTAAATACGGATTGAAGAAACTGGGCTTTACGCATAATATTTATATCGAAACTGGTGAAGCAAAATTTCATTCTTTAAAGGGAAAAGTAGAGAATACCGAAGCCGGAATTGTAAAAGTATATGATGATGATGGCAAAGTTTTGATGCTTAAAAATGAAGCTGACCTTTTTGGATATGTGCTGGGACAGGGCTATAATCTCATTGATTCGTTTACGATAAAAATCATTAACGACGAGTATACACAATATGTTTTTTGCAAATAAAGCAAACAAATAATACTTTTATAACCGCAACCAAAAAGTTGCGGTTTTTTTAATTCTGGATATTTATGAAAAGTGAAATTCCAATTCATATCGTTTGCACAACAGAAGAAGCAAAACAATTAGTTGAAGCACATAAAAACTTTTTTGTTTCCAATTGCGGATGTCGTGAAGATAACGGTAAGTGTAAGCAATCGCGAATGGATGTCTGTTTGAATTTTTATGAAGATACGGAAGCAAGCGGATCAGGAAAACGAAGCATTTCAAAAAATGAGGCTGACGAAATTCTCAAAGAAGCTTTGAATAAAAAGCTTGTCCCGCGGCCATTCCGTAGCGATGACAGAAAGCAAATAGATGGGGTTTGTTTTTGCTGCAACGATTGTTGCTGGTATTTCCGCAACAGAGAAGAGCCTTGTGATAAAGGTACATTCGTTGAAGAAACAAACAAGGCTGAATGCGCCCATTGTGGCCTTTGTGTCGATGTTTGTTATTTTAAAGCAAGAGAAAGAAAAGACGGCGTTCTGTTTATTAACAGAGATGAATGTTATGGTTGCGGATTGTGTGCGTCTGAATGTCCAAATGAATGTATTAAAATGATAAAAAGATAAGCAAAAAAATGAAAAAATATCCGGTTTATGTTGGTGGGAAATTTGTTGAAACGTCCCGTGTTATTGAGGTTACAAATCCTTATGATGACAAAGCATTTGCTACCACTTTTCTTGGAGGAGATGAAGAATTGGAGGCCGCCATTCTTGCAGCGCAGAATGCAAAAAGCGTAATGGCTGAAATGCCTTCCTACAAGCGCTCGGAAGCGCTGGCGTATATTGCGTCTGAACTTATGAAAAATCGTGAATCACTGGCCGAAACTTTATCGTGTGAAGCGGCAAAGCCTTTAATCTATGCGCTTGCAGAAATTGATCGTGCTGCATCAACATTCTCTGTTGCCGCTGAAGAAGCAAAACGAATTCCGCGTGAGTATCTGGCAATGGACTGGACAGCCAGTACTGCCGGAAAAGAAGGCTTTGTTAAATATTTCCCGGTGGGTATTGTTGCAGGCATTGCGCCTTTCAATTTCCCTATGAATCTCGCTTGCCATAAAATTGCTCCGGCGCTGGCAGCAGGTTGTCCGATTATTTTAAAACCGGCAACAAGAACCCCTCTGTCCACGTTACGATTGGCAGAAATTATTGACCAGACCGATCTTCCCAAAGGATGCCTTTCAGTTATTCCGATGGACAGAACAACCGGAAATAAACTGGTTACGGATGAGCGTTTTGCATTACTTACATTTACCGGCTCTCCCGATGCAGGCTGGAAAATGAAAGCGGATGCAGGAAAGAAAAAAGTTGTTTTAGAGCTGGGTGGAAATGCAGGTGTTATTGTTTCACCAACTGCGGATTTTGAAATGGCCGTGAAAAAGTGCGTGACAGGAGCTTTTGCTTATCAGGGGCAGGTTTGCATTCATACGCAACGCATTTTTGTGCATGATTCCATCGTTGAAAAATTTATTGGTGAATTTGTTTCAAATGCAAAATCATTGAAACATGGACATCCCACAAACCCGGAAACAAAAATAACATCCATGATTGATGAAGAAAATGCAGTGCGTGTGGAAAGCTGGATTCAGGAAGCTGTTTCGCAGGGAGCTACACTTCTTTGTGGCGGAAAAAGAAACGGAACATTTGTAGAACCTTCTGTTTTGATAAATGCTAAACCCGAAATGAAAGTTTGTGAATGTGAGATATTCGGCCCTGTTGTGGTTATTGAAAAATATACAGATTTTAAAAATGCAGTTGAACAGGTGAACAACAGTCGTTTTGGTCTGCAGACAGGAGTTTTTACCAATGATGCACGTGAAATTGATTATGCTTTTCAGCATCTGGAAGTGGGCGGTGTAATGATTAATGAAACTTCATTGTTCCGAACTGATCATATGCCCTACGGCGGAGTAAAAGATTCGGGGCTGGGCAGGGAAGGTGTTCGCTATGCAATTCTGGATATGATGGAACCAAAACTTCTTGTCAGGAATGTTTGCTAATTCGGACAACAGTAATGAAGGAATTATTACTTTTGCAATTGCTTTCAAATTGCTGAAATGAACCCAACCCTGAGAAAACGCATTGTTAAAATTTATTGGCTTTTGGTCATTGTTCCAATTGTAAGCCTTCTTTTGATGATTTTTATGATTTCACAGGGGTGGTTTGGATACATGCCAGATTTTAAAGAACTGGAAAACCCAAAAAGCAATTTGTCATCAGAAATTTATTCTGCAGATGGCGTTCTGCTTGGGAAGTATTTTATTCAAAATCGTTCGAATGTTCATTATTCAGATCTATCACCCAACCTTGTTAATGCCCTGATTGCAACGGAAGATGTTCGTTTTAACAAACATTCAGGTATTGATTTCAAAAGTTTTATT
>JAGVGX010000091.1 GCA_020056865.1 Desulfobacterales bacterium | reverse complement strand
TAGAAAGTTTATTCTTATTAAAATTTGGTGCTAACATAAATGACGCTGCTTTTTTAGAAAATGTTTGGGATACATATATGGAAATTTTCCTTAGTCCAATTATTCTCATGAGGGATTTTTCTATTTTCGATTTATTATTTGGCAAGGGTACTAGTTATATTGCTACCAATCCCACTTTATTACATGGAGATTTTGGATTCGGCGTGTTGATGATAAAATTTGGCCTGATAGTTGTAGTATTTTTGACGATATTATATGCTGTGTATTCAATACATCTGATTCATAATATTAATAAACAAGTTAAAAATAATGACATGGGCCTATGTAATATAATTGCGAAAAATTACTTATGTACTCTTGTTGCATCCATATCGCTCATTCATTACACTATATTTTTTTATGCAGGCATGATCCAGCTTATTGCTTTTCAAATTGCTTTTACATGTGTTCTTATTACTTATATGAGAGTTGAAAATAACTACCCCCGCTTAAGTATTCCAAAAGTTCTGTTATGAATAGCCATTTATAATAGCGAGAAAATATTAAAGTGCACCATTGATGAAAGCGCTGTCACATTCATTTAAAGATTTTAAGTTCATTATCGTCAACGACGGAAAATCATCTTAGAATGATAAATTTAAAGCACAAATACCATGGAAGCGACTTGGCTATTATCATTCCGACAAAAGACCGTCCGGAAAAAGTGAAAAATTTACTGAGCAGTATTTCAAAACAAACCTTGCTTTGCGGCAGAATAATAATAGTAGACAGCGGGATGGATATAGAGAACATTGTTGATGCCTTTATAAATTATCTGCCTGTCGAATATTATAGAACTTCTGTGCAGGGTCAAATATATCAGAGGAATTTTGGCATTTCTTTGCTTGATGAAAAGACAAAATTGGTCTGCTCTCTCGATGATGATATTGTTTTTGAATCTGAAACCATTGCGTCTATGATTTCGTTCTGGAATGATTGTGAATCTGAGACAGCAGGTGTTTCATTTAATATAGTTAATAATCCTCCATTTAAGCATACATTGCTGAAAGCTTTTATTGGGATGAGCGCGCCTCAACAAGGAAGGGTTCTTGCTTCGGGGTATAATGTTACCATTTCACCGGTTGATAAGAACATACGAACTCAATGGTTATGCGGTGGTGCCACGATTTGGAAAAAAGAAATTCTTGATAAGTTTGTTAATAAAGAAGTATCTGCAAAATGGGCAGTTTGTGAAGATGTTATCTTTAGTTACCCGATAGGGAAAAAATATCCATTATATGTCTGTGCGGATGCAAAAGTCAGACATGAACATGCATTCGATTATAAGGTCAAAATGAAATACAGATATATTGGCAAGACTGCTACATTGTGGCGCTTGCATTTTGTTGAATCTAATCCCGAACTCTCAAAATTATTATTTTTCTGGATGGTTTCATGGGAAATCATGATTCGTTTACTAAGGGGTATTTTTTTATTACGCCCACAGGAAATCCAATATGCATTTGGGCAAATGGAAGCAGCTATACAAGCATTAATAGCAAAATTCATTGGCAAAGAATTATTAAATTTGTTAAATGATTCATGATGTTAATCAGATAGCATCTTGGTTTGCATGACTATCCTATAATGAATGAACTGCCCCCTTCAGTTATAAATCCAATAATAACACGGAATGGATGACGGTGGATGATCTCAAAAGCCTGATCGATGCAATAGCAGATGATTACTCTTTTGAAAAATCCCGATGGTCTATGGAAGACGTTCCGCAATAACTTTCATGAAGCACAAAAATAGAAAAAAATTATTAATTACAGGTATCAGCGGGCTATTGGGCAGCAATCTCGCTTACTATTTCAAAGACAGCTACGATATTTTGGGCCTGCATAATACTCATCCGGTCAAAGTCAACGGTATACATACACAAAAAGCAGATATTATATCTGTGGATTCATTGAAAATTGTAATTCAAGATTTTCAACCGGATATAATCATCCATTGCGCATCATTAACCGATATCGAGTATTGCGAGGTCAACAGGCAAGAGACGTATGTTGTTAACATTCTTGGCACAAAGAATATTGTCGATAGCGTACAAGACGGCAATACCAGAATCATATATCTCTCTTCCGATTCAGTATATGAGGGAGCCGCCGGGGATTATTCAGAAACTGACCCGGTTAATCCTCAAAATTACTATGGCCTGAGTAAATATAAAGGTGAATTAGAAGTGTTGAAGAGGGTTAATTCTCTTATTATAAGAACCAATATATTTGGTTGGAATATACAAGCGAAGCATAGTATTGCTGAATGGGTGTTACATGAATTGACACAAAATAATCAAATAAATGGTTTTAAGGATGTTTATTTTTCATCTATTTATACCTTAGATCTGGCTGTAATATTAGAGAAGGCAATTGAGCAGGGTTTGGTGGGCATATATAATTGTGGAAGTAGTGATACAGTATCGAAATATGAGTTCGCTCTTTTGATTGCGCGCCTTTTTCGCCTTAATCAGAATCTTGTGAACCCCATTTCCATTAATGATTATAAATTTAAGGCAACGAGAGGGAAAAATCTTTCTTTAAACGTAAGTAAACTGGCTCTTGCTTTAAATCGTAATCTTCCGAGGATTAATGATAGTGTAAAAGTTTTTTATAACGATTTTAAGGCTGGACTAAACAAGAAAATAGGAAAACAAATGCTGTAACCCATCACTGGGTACCCAGTCACAGTGTCGGGTGGCCCAGGATATATCGGGTTCGTATTCTTTACATGGCAGTACAAAAACGCTCACGGATCTAACAAAGCAAAAAATATTGGTTACCGGTGCTGATGGGTGGTGCAAATTGCCCCGGAATTGCCGAATACTGAGACTGCGCTCATGGGCTTAAAGCAAATGGGCTTACGGCACCGTCAGGAGCCGGCCTGGGCCTCTGGCCGACTGGCGCTTGGCGTAGATGAAAAATCGGTATTAATGGGGCTTAACGGCAAGTGGCGAAATTGCATGCGTAAGGGCGCGCGCCTCGTCGTGTTGGCGTCACGCCATAATGGCAGCGGCCCGGAACAGGATCTGTTGATCAGTGGTTATGCGGAATTGCAGCGATCTAAAGGCTTTGAAGGGCTTCCGGAAGCTCTGCTTCGAAGCCTTGCCGTACAGCAAGGCAAAGCGTGGCAGTTTGATCTGTTTATTGCACGGGCCGCAAATGCTCCCGCCAGTGATGAACCAATCGGCATGCTGGTCACTGTCCGACACGGCGACACCGCGACCTACCTCATCGGCTCCGCGAATGATCAAGGGCGCCAAATGCAAGCCAACTCCGTCTTGATCTGGCATGCCATACTCCATGCCAATGAAGAAGGCTGTGCATGGTTCGATATCGGTGGTTTGAGTGCGGTTACACCGACAGGCGTTGCCGAATTCAAAAAGGGCGTAAATGCTGTTCCCTATGCTCTAATCGGCGAGTGGCGGCGGTATTACCTGCCGTGGCTTATGAGTGGTAGATGATAGTTAAACATAACGTGGAACATCAACAAGTAGCGGATGGGAACAAGATAATTGCTTGTGTCACCGGGGCTTCAGGTATGGTAGGCACGAGGATCGTTCAACGCTTGGTGGCGGAAGGCTACAGCATAAGAGCATTAAGTAGAAGACAGTACATTAATGTTCCGGACGTAGATTTTTTTCATGGGGGACTTGAAGATGAGGGGACTATCAAGAGTTTTCTTCATGGAGCTCATCTTCTTTTCCACTGTGCCGCTGAACTAAACGACCGGGCGAAGATGTGGACGGTAAACGTAGCAGGAACAGGACGATTAC
>JAGVGX010000039.1 GCA_020056865.1 Desulfobacterales bacterium | reverse complement strand
CAGTTGGCTTTGAGCATTTTAAGAAGCTGCTCCATGGTGTATTTTTTGTCATCATATACCAGTTTTTTAAGGCCGACCAGTGCGTCCAGACCGTCCATCCATATAAAAGTAGTCAGCCAGTTGTTGCCGTATTCGCGGCGTTCAAATGCGTTTATTCCTTCCTCAACACATTCTTCATAAGTGGCTGAAAGATGGGGCCTTCCCTGAATTTCTTCAATCATTCTGGCCATGTTTCTTATTTTTACAGCCTCCCAGTGCATGACCTTATACTGTTCAACGACTGCGTCTTCCAGCTCGTCAAAGGTCATTTTTGTGGGGTCGCCGGTTTTTGGCCCTACCTGCATGTTAAAGAGGGGATTGAAACCATTCCACAGGGCAAGCTCCATGCACTTGGAGCCAAGGGTTGCACATGAAGAATAGCGTGCAGGCATACATCCGCGTTTGGTTTCAGGGCAAGGAACAATACATGCCTGAGCGGTCCATGTGCGGGCTTCTTCTTCAGGAGTTCCGCTCCAGAACATGTTGGACTTGATAAGAACCTGATCATTACGGATGTTTGGATATCCAAGGCCGTGACGAATACATTCAAAAGCGTCTTTCAATACATCTTCCGGCATATCCTTGTTGTATCTTAAGGCAAGTGTGGGAGATACCACCCGAACCAGTCGGGCTGCTTCAAGCAGCATGTTTGTCAAATCATTGTATTTTAATGTTCCGTCGGGCGCCATGCCGCCAAGGGTCCATACGTAAGGCCCCGGGTCGCCGGTCATCAATTCTCTGTACTGACGGTCACGGCAGCTCCCGTATTCAAATGCCCGGATGAGATATTCACATACATATTCCATGGCATCTTCCCTGGTTAGCGTTTTGTTTTTGATAACATCCTGCTCATACCATTCCCAGAACCACCAGTCCGGATGCGAAGGCCAGGCGCCATCTGATTTTTCTCTTTTTCTGCACTGAGTCTGAATATGTTCAAACTGCAGAGCTTCGGCAAAGGTTCTGGGCCTGTTGGCAGGCACCCAGTCACAGCGCTCAGCTATGTCAAGCAGTTCCTGTTTTCTTTCAGGGTCGGATTCGAAATTTTCAGCAATAATTCTGGCCAGCCTTGCAAGACGCTTGGCATAGATGATTTCAGACTCCAGAGTAATTTTCATGGACTTCCAGTTGTCGAGTCTTTTAAGATAGTAATACTCGTCGTCAAATTCTGGCTTGGCGCCAACCTTATAAAGAACATCGTCCGCCTTTTTTAAGTTCTCGTCGATTTCTTCGAGGATGGCATTGTATCCTTTATTATAATAGCTGAATTGAGACGTGCAGTAGGCTGTTGATTCAAGATGGGGGCCACCGGTAAAGGTCTGAGATGTTCTGGCCATAATCATTTGCCTTTTGCTGAGAATTCTTTCTGTTTGTGCCTGCATGGTATAAGGCTTCATTATGTTAATGCCCTTTGTTACGGCATCGCGTTTGTCATCATCAATCAGGTCATCCTTGTCATTGAACAGGTCTTCATTTAACGAGTATGATCCGTTAGGCGGCCAGAAGATTTTGTGAGGGGCAGATCCGCAGTATCCGACGATTCTTGATTTATCAACGATAAATGCGGGCATTTCTTCATTGATTTTTTTTAGTGCTTTGGCATAGGTCAGTATATAAGGTTCAATTTTGGCTTCGGACTTGTCAAAAACGTCGCCATAAAAAACAGGACCGTATTCATCGAGTTTTATCCCGGGCAGATATGCAGCGCCTTTTGTTGCTTTTGACCAAATTGCCTTTCTTAAGTAATCAGTTCGCGGGGACCGAGCTTTTTCAGCCCACCACCAGTATTCTCTTTTATCCAATAATTCTTTTAAATTTGACGGGTTAGTTGTCGTAGACATGAGTTTTAATTTCTCCTTATTATATGTTGAAAGGTTGTTAAAAGATTCTTTTGCCCATTCATGTTCGTTAAGGTTAAATGCAAAATAAGTACCATACGCACCTTGTTTCTATAACATACTTAAACTATGGGTAATTATAATTTTTATTCATGTTCTATTAATAATTCAAACTTAATAATCGGACAGAATGTCCTGTTTGAGATGTTATAGTGGCCGAAAAATTGTTTTGGTTTGCTGCGTTTTCATAAACAAGGATGATAACCCGTATTAAAAAAGAAGTGGGTGTCGTTGTTTTTATGAAGGATTCAATGTTTGCTGTTGTCAATTAAGACAGCAGAAGAAAAAAGATCGACAACATGGTCGATTTCCTTGATCATATCGACATTTCTCTTGTTGTTTAAAATAAACCAGCGAAGTGCCATATGATTAAAGGCGCCAAGAAAAATATTTCTAAATACGCGTGGGTTTACGTCTTTGCGAAACTGGTTTTTGTTTTTTCCATCTATAATTATATTTTCAATAATTTCAAAATAAGCCCTGAAGCCTTCGTATACTTTAGAGTTGTAAAATCGTTCATTGTACTGAATCTGAAGTACAAAAATTTTTAAAAAATTTCTGTCTGTTAAAAAAAGAGAAAAATAAATCCGAATGAGCCTTCTTAATTTTCGAAGAGGTGTTCTGAATTCGAATGCATCTTCAAAATGTTTCAGATTGTCCTTAAAACGTCTATCAGGTATGGCAAAAAGCAGGTCTTCTTTGTTATTAAAATATTCATAAACTGTTCCTTCTCCAACCCCTGCTGTTTTGGCAATTTCTGAGATGGTCGTTTTCCCGAATCCTTTTTCTGAAAAAATATGTTCAGCGGAGGTAAGTATATTTTCATACTTGTTTCCTGTGGTTGTTTTAGTTGTACTTTTTGACATAATCATGGGCAGAATTAACAACATGATATCATTTAAATCCCGGACACTTTCTTTTATTTCATTGGCTACAAAACATGTCAGATTTTCGAAATCAAGCGCACCTAAGATAATATCACGAACGATATACATTTCGATATCATTTCTAAAAACACCTTCATTAACTCCGTTCTCCAAAATGTTTAGAAGCTTTCTTGCATAATCCACGACCAATGAATACGTTTCGCTATTGTAAAACGCTTTATTAGACCGGCATTCCAGCAATAAAATGTTCGCGTAGCTTCTGTGGATATCATTGTAATGCAGGTGAAACCATACGAACTTACCAAGCTGGCTTTCAGGGTTGCTAATTCCGGCAAGATGCTCATTTAAAAGGGATATAATTTCTTTTACTCTTTTTTCAGGAATTGAGAACAACAGATCGTCTTTGCTTTTAAAAAACTGATAAATCATTGATACAGAGACATTGGCTCTATCGGCTATTTCAGAAATACTTGACTTGTTAAAACCATTTTTTGCTACAACCTGTTCGGCAGCATCAATGATCTGGTTTCTTTTTTCATTGTTCAACGTGTGGCCTCATCGTTTAATATGGTTTGACGATGTTAATGTTAATAACTGAATTCGCAACGTTTTATATTATAAATTAAAATTCATTACAAGGTCAAATTGAATTATTTTTTATATAAAATATAAGGGCACAAGGCGTGCAAGAGACATTTTTAATGATTTTAGCTAACTGCCGTGGGGTTGAAGCAGGAAAATATGTTAGCGATGTTGCAAATATTACTCAATAATAAAAATAGTTGAATTATATTCTGAGGCGTGCTAACTTTGAAAAAAATTGGTTATATAAAACTAAAATTTGGGTTAATTTTTGGGAGCGATTAAATGGATTTTGAACTTAACAAGGAAGCAAAAATGATTCAGGAGGCAGCGAGGAAGTTTTCAAGGGATGTCCTTTCGCCAAATGCGTCTGAAGCTGATGAAAAAGAGATTTTCCCACGGAAAGAATGGATCAAGCTTTCTGAGTTGGGGTTTGCAGGTCTTATTGCTCCAGAAGAATTTGGAGGCTCAGGAAGTGACTATAAGACCATGGTGGCAGTTATGGAAGAGTTTGGGAAAGGATGTATTGCCATTGCAGGGACATATTCAGTACATCTTACCATTCAGGCTATGTTGATTAATTATGGAAGCGAAGAACAGAAAAATAGGTATCTGCCGCAAATGATTTCAGGTGAAAAGATTGGCGCAATGGGTTTAACTGAGTCCGATGCTGGTTCAGACCTTTCCCCTATAAAATCCGAGGCGGTTTCAATCGGAAACAATTATACAATTAACGGAAGCAAGATTTTTATCACATCTGCCGGAGAGGCAGATATTTACATCGTTTTTGCCCGAGTTAATGCAGAAACGACAAAGGAGAATCTTACAGCTTTTATTGTTGAAAAAGGAGCCAAAGGGTTTGAGTTTGGTAAAATAGAAGACAAAATGGGCTACAGAGGTTCTCCTACTGGCGAACTGATCTTTCGCGACTGTGTGGTCTCTAAAAATAACATGCTCGGTGAACTTGGGGGTGGTTTTAAAATGGTGTTGAACGGATTAAATTACGGAAGAATATCTGTTGGAGCGCTTGCTTTAGGTATTGCAGTGGCAGCATACGAGCGGTGTCTTAAGCATATCAAGGAGCGCAAACAGTTTGGCCGGTCTATAGGTTCTTTTCAAGGCATTCAGTGGATGATGGCCGATATGGCAACATCGATATCTGCTTCGCGCCTGCTTTTATACCAGGCTGCATCCATGGCAGATAAGGGTGAGCGGTTTATTAAAGAAGCGTCTATGGCAAAATGCTATGCAACAGATACAGCCATGCGCGTAACTACAGATGCGGTTCAGCTTCTTGGAGGTTATGGTTATCTCAAAGATTATATGGTTGAAAGATATATGCGGGAAGCCAAGATTTTCCAGATTGTTGAAGGTACCAACCAAATTCAGAGGACTACAATAGGCAAAGAGCTTTTAAGGTCAAACGCAAGGATTTATCCATAAAAAAACAGCAATTTTCTGACAAAAAATAAAGGAGAAGGCAGGCTATGAATGAGATTAAGAAGATATTTGTTGTAGGCGCTGGAATTATGGGTAGCGGGATTGCTCAAGTAGCTGCAAATTCGGGTTATGATGTAAAAATTTATGACAAATCCAGTGAATTGGTAGATAAGGCGTTGCATTCAATTGAAAGCAGCCTTATGCGTTTTGTAAAAAAAGGTAAAAAAACCAATGAAGAAAAAGAGTTGATTTTAAACCGAATTGCTCCGTCAGTTTATTTGAAAGATGCAGCAGATTCGGATCTTGTTATAGAGGCTGTATTTGAAGATCTTCAGGTTAAAAAGGAGGTGTTAAGCGCGCTCGATGTGATCTGTAAAAAAGATGCTATTTTTGCTTCCAATACATCAAGTCTTCCCATTAGCGCCATCGCAATGGCTACAAGCAGAAAAGACAGGGTCATTGGAGCGCATTTTATGAATCCTGTCCCATTAATGCGTGGTGTAGAGATTATCCCGGGTGTTGAAACGTCTGATGAAATTTTAGAATTTATAAAGAAATTTATCATCACGCTTGGCAAGGAGCCTGTTGTTGCGCGTGACTATGCAGGATTTATTGCAAGCAGGGTACTGGATGTTATGATGAACGAAGCGGTTAAGTGTGTGATGGATGGAAACGATCCGAAAGAGATAGACAAAACAATGAAGTACTGCTGCAACTTTCCTATGGGTCCGCTTGAGCTTATTGATCTTGCAGGAGCGGATATTTTGTTGCATGTAATGGAAACCATGGAAAAAGAATACGGGGACCGTTATCACCCTGCACCATTGCTTAAACAAATGGTAAGGGCAGGCCATCTGGGGAGAAAAACAGGCAAGGGTTTTTACGATTATGATTAATAGAAAGATATTAAGGAGAACATGATGAACAATAAAGAAATAGTAATTGTGAGTGCCTGCAGAACCCCTTTTGGCCGTTATTG
>JAGVGX010000035.1 GCA_020056865.1 Desulfobacterales bacterium | reverse complement strand
TAAGGGATTGTCCGGGATTGGTACTTTTAGTTGATATATGCCTGGTGCTACTTTCATTTTATCCTCCTGTGAAGACTATATGGCGGTGTTTGTTTTTATCGCAAATAATTAGGATGCGGCCCTTTATGGTGCCCATGTTTTATGGAGTATCCAATGGAAATTAAATGTAAGTACTATTTCCGGCAACTAATCCTCACTTTCATTAAATCGTTGATAAATCCTCTTTGTCAACCACTCTTTTACATCCTGCTTGAATTCTGAATTCACCATAATCTTTTCAAAAATATCCTGGTTTGCGTCCATTCTGTCAATCAGGGTTTGAATGAAAACCTCTTCGAAGGCATATTTGAAATTCTCGATGGGATTGTTTTGTGCTCTTACTTTTAACTCTTCATTCTCATAAAGCGCCTGTTCTATCTGTTCAAAATACAGACGATCAGCCTCTGTAAAATCAGTGCCGAATTTATCATTCAGTAGCTTGATAATATTTGAAAGCCTTTCTTTTTCATCTTTTTCTCTGCTTATTCCTGCTTCCGTAGTGGGATCAAGACTATACTCACCCTGAACCTGAAGAGTCAAATCACCCTCAGCTATCTTTTGCAGCCTGTAATATTCCAGAGCCACTTCATTGTCAAGTTTCAGCCTTTCTGTATAATCTGTTTTAGGCAGTTTGGTTAACAGAAAACGGCCATAAGAATACAGTTTCTCCAATTCAACATCCTGAAACGGCATAATCTGGGATAGGAAAGAATAGAGTCGAACAAAAGATGTCATCGGCTTTTTAAATTCATCCTGAAGTTCTTCTTTCAATCCTTTGTATCGATCAACAGCAGGGTCAATATGGGCATAGAGTCTTGCTTGATCTCTTACGGAAATGCTACCCGGTTTATAGAATATCTTGGAAAAGGCATCAACTTCCGATTGATAATAAACTTGTGCCTTATCCGTAATTACTTTCAAATCATACAAATGGTTCGGATCGGTGGTTTCCGACATGGTGGTCAGTTCGTAATAGGGTTGAAATGAATCAATTATGGTTTGACGGTCATTTGCAAAATCAAGCACAAAAGTGTCTTCCTTTCCTGGACATGTTCTGTTTAATCTTGATAAAGTCTGTACAGCTCGAACCCCTGATAATTTCTTATCCACATACATTGTATGCAGCAGAGGCTGGTCAAAACCATACTGGTATTTATCCGCTACAAGCAGAACCTGGTATTCGGGTGTGGAGAACTTCTCGGGTAGTTCTTTTTCTCCAAATTTATTGAGTTTTGCTTCTGTAATCCCTTCAGGATATAAATCATCAATGACCGTGCCTGAAAAAGCAACCAAAGGCCGGATGTTGGTATACCCTTTTTCTTTGATGTAATCCTTAAATTCCAGATAAAACCGTAAAGCATGCTTACGTGATGCTGTGACCACCATCGCTTTTGCTCTTCCACCAATTTTCTTCATGGTTACCTGTCTGAAATGCTCCACCATCACTTCTGTCTTCTGGGCAAGGTTGGTTGGATGCAAGGAAGCAAACCTCCCGATTGCTTTGGCAGCTTTTCTTTTGTTCAGTTCAGGGTCTTCTTCAATAGTTTTACAGAATCGGTAATAGGTTTCATAGGTCGTGTAATTCTTGAGCACATCCAGAATAAACCCTTCTTCAATAGCCTGCCGCATAGAATATAGGTGGAACGGTCTGGGCTTGCCTTCGGTGTCTTTTATTCCGAAAACTTCCAAAGTCTTTGCCTTGGGTGTTGCCGTAAAGGCAAAAAGACTGATATTTTTCTGCGGCCCTCTTTTCAGAATGGTTTCCCGAATATAATCCTCTTCATCTTCAACACTATTCTCAATGCCGCCTTCAATTTTTTCTGATTCGTCCAGAGAAACATTTTTGTCGGCTAATGCTTCTGTCATTTTGAGGCTGGCTTCGCCGCCCTGGCTGCTATGGGCTTCGTCAATAATGACGGCATAATTGCGGTTGGAAATCTCTGTCAGATGCTTTAAGGTATGGGGGAATTTCTGTAACGTGGTAATGATAATGCTTACGCCTGATGTAATCGCATTTGCCAACTGTTTGGAATCCTCATCAATCCGCTGAACAACGCCTGTTTTATGCTCAAACTGATAAATAGTATTCTGCAATTGCTGGTCGAGCACATTCCGATCGGTAATGACGATGATAGAATCAAAAACTTTCTTATCTGCTTCATTATAGAGAGAAGATAACCGGTAAGCCAACCAGGCAATGGAGTTGCTTTTTCCGCTGCCGGCTGAATGCTCAATGAGATATCTTATACCCGTTCCATTAGCTTTCGAATCTGCCGTTAATTTCCTTACTACATCGAGCTGATGATAACGGGGAAAAAGCATGGTCTCTTTGTAATACTTTTTGCCGTCAACCAGGTATTCCTCTTTTTGCAGATGCATGAAACGGCCAATAATTTCCAGCCAACTATCTATAGCGAGAGTCTCCTCCCAGAAATAGGCAGCACGGTAGGTAATGTAATCTTTAGACGGCGGATTGCCGGTGCCATTGTTAAACCCCTTGTTGAATGGGAAAAATCGGGTGCTGCTGCTTTCTAGTTTGGTGGTAAAGTAAACTTCATCCGGGTCAACCGTAAAGTGAACCAATGCCCTTTTTTTGAAGTGGAATAACAATTCCTTGGGATCGCGGCTGGTGCGGTATTGTTCCATGGCTTCGCTTACCCGTTGCCCGGTAAAATGATTCTTTAATTCAACCGTGGCGATGGGTAAACCGTTCAGAGAAAGCAGCAAGTCAATGCTTTTTTTGTTTTTTGATGAGAAGTGAACCTGCCGAGTGACATACAACCTGTTGCAATTGTATTGGGCAAGTGTATCAGGATTGAGTTTGCTGTCGGGTTTGAAATAAGCGAGTTTAAATTTCACGCCGCTGTCGGTGATGCCATGCCGAATAACATCAAGCATTCCTCGTAAATCCAATTCTTTAAATAAACGCTGAATGAATTGTGCTTCGGTTTCTTCTCTGTAATATGATTTTAATTGTTCCCATTCTTTTGGCTGTGATGTTTGAATAAAATCCAGCACTGATTTTTTATCTAAGGCAAGTTCGCTGCTGAAATCAGCGGCGTTGCCTTCATGCCAGCCGTTGTTTGTTAAATGCTCAATGATTGCTGATTCGAAGGTATGTTCCGTGTGGATATTGTCTATCATGTTTTTGCTTATCTCAAAATTTATGAATAAAATTGAAAATAAAAAACCGTCACTCAGTTACATAACCATTACATAAGATTCTTTTGTTTTTTTAATAGGTTAACTAACATTGGTGTGTTCTTCAGATACATAAAATATATAAAATAGATATAAACTACTATACCCAGAAAGGAACGTACTTAGCGTATTTTCTTGATTTACTATCCGGATCATAATCTCTGATAAGTTCTGCCTGAATGGTGTCGCTAATAATTCGTGAAGCCATAGGATAATTTTTTTCGTCAATACCAAATCGTTCTCGGAGACTTTGATTGGTCATTAATTCACCTGACACATATTTCAGGCAAGAGTGGAGATAACAGGCGCGAATTTTAGCCTGTTTATCCATCTGTCTTAACGTCAACGGTGAAAATAAAATAAGCCTGGTAAAATTATCGCCAATGATGATTTCAGGTGCAGGTAGCTGATAAAATTCACACTCAAAAACAACTTTATCAAAACCGCTACCCCGTTCTTCACAAATATTTAACTGTCTCATAAAACGAGCTAAACGTTCATTTCTGCTTTCTGGACTATGATCTATAAAACGTAGCGAATCAATTAATGGTTTTCCTGGATTGGTTATTTCGATTCTATTATCGAATATTTCGACCATTGGTGATGAACCGCCAATACTAAAATCCTGGTGAATAATTGCATTTGCCACTAATTCACGAATAGCGATTGATGGATATATAGTAACTTCTTTACGAAGGGCTTGTTCGATTACTTCATTGCTCGGTAATTGATCAACAATATATTTTATCAAGCCCTCAAATCCAACAGCGTACCCTTTTTTGCCGAATTGTTCCTTTTTTGTTTTTACCCGATTATTCCCGTTATAAAAAACGACTCTAATTGCTTTTCTTGCAAGCATATCAAATTGCTCTAAATCTTTGGCTAATAATATACCGCCAAGATTGGTAATATTGTATTTGTCTCCGATTGGTTCTATGATATTATCTTGTATCAATCGTTCAAGTATCCCTTTTCTATTATCTGGTAATGGAAAAGTTAACATTTCAAAATAGACAGGATAATCAATAAGTCGAAGTACTTCTTCGGATGATAATTTTTCAAGGGCTATACCTTTTTCAAAAATGTCAGGGCTGCTATACTGCCATAATTTTCGTTCTCTTTCAGGATGATCATCAAGCTTTTTTTTGTAGGAACCAATACGGATAAATGGGATTCCGCGGAAGCTGACAGGACGGTCTCGCGTAGCATCAATTCTGAAAATAGAGAAATGTTTTCCATCGTAATCCAATTCAAAAATATTAAAATCTATTCTAGGATTCAACTGAGTTGCGAGCCAGTTTTCCAGTTCTTCGTTGCCCTTCTTTTCATTTGAGGGATAAAATGATGTTCCAACAAGATAATGTGTTTCGTTCTCGATACCGAAGATCAGATACCCATATTTCTGATCTGAATATCTTGCACTATTAGATAATGCCGACAAATATTCTCCAATTTCCTGGGGATTCGTGTTGTCAACTTTAAACTCTGCCCATTCGCATTCCATTGGCAGAGCCTGGAGGTCTTTCAATAGTTTTTCTAATTGCTGTTGTGTCATAATTAAATAACCTTAACTTTCCCTGTTACCACTTCACTGATTAACGCCGTGCGGTATTCTTGCAACAGCTCGATTTCTTTTTCGATTTTGGAAATTGTTTCATCAATTCTTTTTGTTTCGGTTTCGATGTGCTGAACGATTTGGTTTTGTTCTTCTTTACTATGTGAAAAGGAAATTGGAAACTCTTTCAACATAGGAAGCCTCAAACTATCTACCGTTGATTTTGCATTATATCTCAACACCTCATGTACAAGGTTCATTTGTATGAAATAAAAAAGAAACTGTGCTGATATTTTATTAGAAAAGTCATAAAAGAGATATACCCTTTGGTGGAAGTCAAATTTGCCGTTCATGTAATGGAAAACTTTTGCAACACCAACGCCATCTCCAGCAGTTAAAATGCCTTCACCATCGAAAGAGTATGAATTTATTCTTTCAATAGTTTGTGAACGAACAAAAAAAGGAAATTCACCATCTTCAGTTCTATCTTCTGTATTTTTTGCGCCTGTAGTGATTTTACATAAGAATCTCAACTTCTTCACTTCCCAATGCTCGGGCACATCTCCTAACCATTCAATACCGCTGGGTTTGAGTTTGGCTTGGGGGTTAATTCCTTTGGTAACAGCATGGTTGACGATAGCTGTCCGTTCTTCTTTAATCAGTTCAATCAGCTTTTGCTTTTTTCCTATGAGGGAATCAATCTGTGCAGTTTTGTCATCAAGGTAATTGGCTATTGCAGTTTGTTCCTCTGGGGATGGTATTACTATCTCATGGTTAATCAAAAAATCACTAGGAACACGCTTTTGCCCTGCCGTTCCTTCCATCATCCCGGCGCCAACGTGTCTAAAATTATGAGAATAGGTTATATAATAAAGGAAATGTTTGTTCAGATTTTTTAGTGGCCGAATAACATGTATTTCTGTAGTTCCAAAGCCAATACCATTCTTAAGTCCAGTTGCTAACGCTCCTTTTCCATTTTCAAAACTAGGAGTTATCTTTGCAACCAAAATATCACCATCTCGAAAATAGGTGAAACCATTTCCAACTGACTCGAGCGTTTTTTCTTCGCCATGGTTCAGTGTACCAAAACCAATTGCTTCCATTGGATAGAATGACACCTCGAGCGATTTCGGGAATCTTGCAAGTTCATTTTTACTCGGATTTATTATAGATGTGAATTTAAGACGTTTCAGTTCCCAATCACCCGGAATATCGCCAATCCACTCAACGCCTGAGGGTTTGTATTTGTCGTACTGTTCCATTAACCTTATTTCCCTTTATATTCTTCCCGAAATAAACCCCGCCCTTTGACGAGCCCAGGATAACATTTTTGGTGCAACATCTATTCGCATCTGAATAAGTTCCCTCTGTGATCAATTTAAATTAATCAAGTACTTCCTTAATCATATCCTCGGTTTCTTCTTCAAGAGCTAAAATATCTTTGCGTATTTCATCAAGACTACGGAGCGGTTTGTACTTATAAAAATATTTGGTAAAGTTTATTTCGTAACCGGTTTTGGTTTTGCTGTAGTCAATCCAAGCATCCGATAAATGTGGCAGAACTTCTCTTTTGAAATACTCTTCAACGTTTTCTTTTAATGGAATGTTTTCATAATCCCGCAAATCGGGATCTGGAAGGGGTTTCCCTTTTTTATCGGTTTCAATTTCTCCCTTTTTATTTCGTTTTGACCTTTCAACGGTAATGCGGGTATATCCAAAATCCTCATTATCCAAAATTTTGCAATATGGCCCTCCCTCAAATGCCTCGTATATTTCTGTAATTGTTTTTATCTGGTCCGGTTTTCCGTCTTTGCCATCGCCAATTTCTTTCCTTTTATTTCCAAGACTGCGCATCATCTTAATATAAAATGGATTGTTCTTATCGCCTTCTTCCCAATCACTGCCCGTAGCATTAATCAATTGAACTTTACCTTTACGCTCCGGGCTTTTTCTGTCGGTAACAACCCAAAAATAAGTTGAAATGCCGGTGTTGTAGAATAACTGATCGGGCATAGCGATAATAGCTTCAAGCCAATCGTTTTCAATTATCCACTTACGGATATTACTGGGGCCACTTCCTGCGCCGCCGCTGAATAAAGGTGAGCCGTTAAACACAATCGCAAGACGGCTGCCGTTTTTACCATTTTGTTTCATTTTGCTTATCATATGCTGGAGAAAGAGCAGCGAACCATCACTTATTGAAGGCAAGCCGGCGCCAAAGCGCCCGTCAAGGCCTCGGTTTTCGTATTCATCTTTGATGTGCTTCTGGGCCTTTTTCCAATCCACGCCAAATGGTGGATTGCTGAGCATGTAGTCAAAGGTTACCCCTTCCAAACCATCCTGGGTAAAGCTGTTGCCGAATTTGATGTTGGAGGGGTTTTGCCCTTTGATGAGCATATCTGATTTACAAATAGCATATGATTCCGGATTTATTTCCTGTCCGAACGATTCCAGTCTTGCGCCCGGATTCAGATCGTGCAGATATTCATCAGCAATGGAAAGCATGCCACCGGTCCCGCAAGCCGGATCATAGAGCGTTTTTACAATGCCTTTTTTTCGCAGAATGTCTTTGTCATTCACAAAGAGCAGGTTCACCATCAGGCGGATAACTTCCCTCGGCGTAAAATGCTCTCCGGCGGTTTCGTTGCTGAGTTCGGAGAATTTGCGTATCAGTTCCTCAAAAATGTATCCCATCTCCATGGTGTCCACTTTTTTGAAAGTGTCACCTTTTTTGTCAAATTCCTTGATGATTAAATACAACAGGTCGTATTCATCCAGCTTCCTGATTTGATCATCAAAGCTGAAATAATCGATAATTTCCTTTGCACTTGTTGAAAAACCGTTAATGTAATGGCGGAGATTTGCAGCCACATTGTTATGGTCTTTAGCAAGTTCATGGAAATCAAACTTGCTGCGGTTATGGAATCTGACTTTCGCCACGCCGTTTAAAATGGGTTCCAGGACTTCCGGCTTTT
>JAGVGX010000200.1 GCA_020056865.1 Desulfobacterales bacterium | reverse complement strand
TGGTTTGAATCTGATCTAAAATCTGCATAAAATCCGTGTGAAAATCTCTTTCTTTGATAACCACACATTTGCCAAACCTATCAAAAAGCTGTTCATATGTGTTGTCAAATAATTCTGCCTTATAAATGATATACGTCTGGATGAGATCTGAAGGGAAATACCGGTATAGACTTTCCAGATAGGCTTCAAGCTGCAGCGGCCGGTTTTTGGTAAATACGATGTTGCTGATCATGGTTGTTAATTCATTGTTGCTGTATTTTTAAATAATAGTGTTGATCACTCTTGAACCGAGCCGATTGTTATTTCGACGGCATTTGAAACCGTATTTGGTTGAAAAGATAACGTTTTTGTCAAGGGCAAGATAACTTCCGGCACAAAAGCCTTGTTACTTTACACAGCAGTGAATTTTTTGTAATGTGTTTTTTGATATGATATAACCATTCAAACAAAAAAAAGGAGCAAATATGGATTTAGAACATGCGATTTTCAACAGACGCAGCATACGGAGGTTTCTTAAAGATGCTTTGCCTGCAAACACCATAAAAGAAATTATTGAAAAAGCAACATGGTGTCCATCCTGGGGCAATACCCAACCCTGGGACGTTGTTGTTGTAACAGGATCTGCTCTTGAAACGTTAAAAAATGAAAATAAAGCAGCCATACTTTCAGGAAAGTCCCCTCAACCCGATATGCCTATGCCAGAAAACTGGCCTGTTGCGATGAAAAAAAGATATGCAGATGTCGGCAAACAAGTGCTTGGGGCACTGTCTATTAAACGTGAAGATAAACAAGGACGAAAAGATCATTATGCCGATATGTTTTACTTTTTTGATGTGCCTGCACTCCTTATTTTTACAATTGATACACAGCTTCCTGTTGGATATGCAGCCCTTGATACAGGCATATTTATTCAAAATATCTGTTTGCTGGCTCAGGAGAAAAAAATAGGAACATGCATTCTCGCTGCGGCTATCCATTTTCCAGACATCGTGCGAAAGATATGCACGATTCCAGACAACAAGCGCCTGGTAATGGGTATGGCCATGGGATATCCGGATAACAACAGTCCTGTGAATCAATTTAAAAGACAACGCATTGGCTCAGATGAGTTTGTTACATGGGTCACATAACTCCTTTGATGGCGTAGCAACATCAGCGCATTGCCAGGCTATGAAATTGAGGTTAAAAATTGATCCAGATATGCGACAGGCTTTAAATTCAACCAGTTTTTTTTGTTTTTTGCCAAATCACTGTAGGTGAGTTCTTTTAGTTCTTCTTCATTGAAATTCAGATGATCCTCAGGTTTCCCAAAGGTAACAATGCCTAATCCAACATCGCAATCCAATACAAATACGTCAAGATCCTTCCTGAAACTTCGTAAATGACATACGGCTTTCCACACATCACCAGACCATTCTTCTGTCCATCCAGGCAAATTCAAAGATGCAGCATCCTCTCGTGAAGTTGCAGGATATGCGGCAGCTTCATGCGGTGGATTACAGTCATGCATGATAATAACACCATGTTCATTCATATGATTCAATGCGTTATTCACATCTTTTAAGGCCTGTTCATAGGTATGCAAACCATCAACAAACGCCACATCCAAACCATTGACAGGTGGCTCATTTTCAAAAAAATCATCGCTGGTTGTTTCATGGAATTTTGCAGAGATATTGTAACCGTTTTTAATCATCCATTTGAGTTTTTTCCGTTTTGAAATTCGAAAATGCGGGTCAACAGCAATTTTATGCCTTGCTTTGACTCGCAAAAAAACATTTCCGCTGGATACACCTATTTCCAAATATGTACGTGCGTTCTTTGCATTGATGATTTTCTGGATCACTTCCAATCTTTTCATTTTTTATCCTTGAGAAAAAAAATAGTATTGTCGAATCATCTGCAGGTAAATAAAAAATGGGTTACGAACCATACGTAACCCATTAATTTTATTATGGTAGCGGGGGCTGGATTTGAACCAACGACCTTCGGGTTATGAGCCCGACGAGCTACCAGACTGCTCCACCCCGCATCAAAGCAATATGTAATAACAATAAAAATGGCGGGAGTGACGAGACTTGAACTCGCGACCTCTGGCTTGACAGGCCAGCGCTCTAACCGAAGCTGAGCTACACCCCCATGACATAACAAGCATAGACAATCAAACAAAAAATGCGTTTACACATACATAAAAAAAATGGTAGGCGGAACAGGGCTTGAACCTGTGACCCTCGGCTTGTAAGGCCGATGCTCTCCCAACTGAGCTACCCGCCCTTTAGAATGCGGTGTTGAACCTGTTAGCTGCGCATTTTTTATAATATGCCATTCAGACACACACCGTATGCTTGGAAGTGTTTATTTAAACCAGTTTATATGTATATGTCAAGGCAAATGTTATCTTATAATCAACTTAAATATTAAATTAATGGCGACTGTTGTTCCGAATTTTCATTAATAATCCCAAAAGGCATATCATCTTCTTTAAAAAGTTGTTCATCTGGACAATGAACGATAGCATGAGGCAAAACTTCGTCCATATGTTCAACAAGCACAACATCTATCTGATTCATAAGGATTTCGGGTATATCCTTTAGATCCTTTTCATTTTCACTTGGGATGACAACTTTTCTTATTCCGCTCCTGTGTGCGGCAAGTATCTTTTCTTTAAGTCCTCCAATGGGAAGAATTCTTCCGCGAAGCGTAATTTCACCTGTCATGGCAATATCTCTAAAAACAGCCTTTTTGGTAATAGCTGAAACAATAGATGTGCAAATTGAAATGCCGGCAGAAGGCCCGTCTTTTGGGATAGCACCTTCCGGGATATGAACATGGATATCATTTTTTCTGAAAAAAGCCTTGTCAATCATAAGACTTGCCGCACGTGAGCGGACATAGCTTACAGCTGCCTGGGCAGACTCTTTCATAACATCGCCTAATTTTCCTGTTAAAGTCAAATCTCCTTTACCCGGCATAATCGACGTTTCAACACTAAGCAATTCTCCTCCTACACTTGTCCATGCAAGCCCTGTAACCAGGCCGATCTGATCTTTTTTTTCTATCTGACCATATTTATAGCGAGGGGTTCCCAGATATTTATGTACGGATCTATCCGTTACTTTAAGTGTTTTTCTCTTTTTATTGCTAATCATTTCCCGTGCTATTTTACGGCAAACAGACGCTATCTCACGCTCAAGATTTCTTACGCCTGCTTCCCGGGTATACTCCCTGATCATCGTAAGTATGGCTTTTTTATTAAATATAATATTACTGTCTTTAAGGCCGTTTGCCTCGAGCTGCTTGTTTACCAGGAAATCATTGGCAATGTGAAATTTTTCAAATTCTGCATAACCCGGCAGCCGAATAATTTCCATTCTGTCCTGTAAAGGAAGGGGGATATTTTCAGTGGTGTTTGCCGTGGTGATAAAAAAAATGTCTGAAAGATCATAGTCTACATCAAGATAATGATCATTAAAGCTGAAATTTTGCTCCGGATCAAGAACCTCAAGTAATGCCGCAGAGGGATCTCCTCGAAAATCCATACTCATTTTATCTACTTCATCCAGACACATCACCGGATTATTTACCCCGACCTTTTTTAAAGACTGAATGATTTTGCCTGGCATTGCACCAATATAGGTGCGACGGTGCCCTCTGATTTCAGCCTCATCCCTCACACCGCCAAGAGAAAGACGAATATACTTTCTTCCTGTTGCCCTTGCTACGGATTTTGCTATAGACGTTTTCCCAACCCCTGGAGGCCCCACCAAACAAAGAATCGGCCCTCGTATTTTCTTTACCAGAACCTGCACAGCAAGATATTCCAATATACGCTCTTTCGGTTTTTCAAGGCCGTAATGATCTTCATTAAGGATGTTTTCGGCTGTTTCTATATCATTTGAAACATCGCTTACCTCAAACCAGGGCATACCGATTAACCAATCAATATAGTTTCGAACCACAGTGGCTTCTGCTGACATGGGTGCCATCATTTTCAGTTTTTTAAATTCCTGCTCAACCTTCTCTTTAGCATCATCCGGCATCTTTTTCTTCTTGATTTTATCATGGAGTTCTTTGAGCTCATCAACCTGTTCTTCCTGTTCACCCATTTCTTTTTTAATAGCCCGCATCTGTTCATTCAGATAATAGTTCTTCTGGGTTTTTGCCATTTGTTCTTTAACCCGCTCTTTAACTTTGATGTCAATCGTGTAAAATTCGATTTCCATACGAATTAAATCCAGAAGAATGGGAAGTCGGTCCTCTATAGACACGGCTTGAAGTAGTTGCTGTTTATCGACAACCTTAAATGGAAAATGTGCTGCAACCGTATCTGCCAGTTTGGAAATATTGGAAATACCAGCAATGCTATCTACCAGTCCTCTTGAAATGGATTTGTTCAGTTTAATGTATTTCTCAAATTCTGAAATAATCGTTTTTTTATAAGCGGCAACTTCTACATCAGGCAATTGTGTTTCAGATAAGGGTTGAACCTGGACTTGAAAAAAATCATTGTTATCAATAAAATTGATAATTTCCGCTCGCTCTTTACCTTCAACCATTGCTTTTACGGTGCCGTCGGGAAGACGAAGTATCTGAAGCACTTTGCCAATGGTTCCAACATGACTGAAGTCTTTCTCGTCAGGATTGTCCACGCTGGCCTGTGTCTGGGTAGATAAAAAAATATTTTTTTCTGTGCTCATGGCATTGGCAAGCGCATTGATTGATTTTTTCCTTCCCACAAAAAGGGGAACAACCATATGTGGAAAAATAACAATATCCCTTAGCGGTAAAAGCGGCATTTGGATATCATTGGTGGGCTTTTTATTTTGAAAAACAGACATGTTGATCACTCATTAAGCTTGTTTCTTTGTTTTTTCATACACCAGGCGCGGTGTTTTGTTTTCCAGAACAACGTCTTTGCCAACAATACATTCTTTAACGTTATCAAGGGAAGGCATCTCAAACATAATATCCAGCATACAATTTTCCAGAATTGCGCGCAAACCTCTGGCTCCGGCTTTTCTTTTAACAGCCATTTGAGCAATGGCCTCCAGAGCTGTATCTGCTATTTTGAGGGTAACATTTTCAAATTCAAAAAGTTTTTCATACTGTTTTACCAGCGCGTTTTTCGGTTCCTTGAGTATTCTAATAAGGGTTGCTTCACTTAATTCGTCAAGTGTCGCCACAACAGGAAGGCGCCCTAAAAATTCAGGAATCAACCCATATTTTATCAGATCCTCAGGCTGCAACTGCCTGAGCAGTTCACCCACATTCTTCTTTTGCTGATTGACAACTTTAGCGCCAAACCCCATTACTTTTGAACTGATGCGACGCTGAATAATATTTTCAAGTCCGTTAAAAGTACCGCCACATATAAAAAGAATATTCGATGTATCCACCTTTATAAAATCCTGTTGAGGATGCTTTCTTCCACCTTTTGGCGGAACACTTGCTGTTGTCCCCTCGATAATCTTCAGCAAAGCCTGTTGCACACCTTCTCCGGAAACATCTCGAGTAATGGATGGATTCTCCGACTTGCTTGCTATCTTGTCAATCTCATCAATATATACGATACCACGCTTTGCCTTTTCCACATCATAATCAGCATTTTGAAGCAATGAAAGGATAATATTTTCCACATCCTCTCCAACATAACCGGCTTCCGTAAGGCTTGTGGCATCGGCAATGGTAAACGGCACATTCAAAAATCTTGCAAGGGTTTGTGCCAGAAGGGTTTTGCCACATCCTGTAGGCCCTATAAGAAGAATGTTGCTTTTTTGTATCTCAACGTCATCATCTTTTGAGCTTACACGTGTTGAATCAAGCCTTTTATAATGATTATAAACAGCTACAGACAGGATTTTTTTTGCCTGATCTTGTTCAATCACATATTCATCAAGCTTCTTCTTGATATCCTTTGGCACAAGAAGATTCTCAATTACTCCCCCGCCTTTGTTGTCGACCTCTTCGTCAATAATCTCACCGCAAAGCTGTATACATTCATCACATATGTACACTGCAGGACCAGCTATAAGCTTGGTAACTTCTTTTTGGTTTTTCCCGCAAAATGAACAGAAGAGATTTTCTTGCGAGTCGTCTTTTTTTGTCATTTTAGTTCTCAACCCTCCGATAATTAGCCAAGATCATCTCTGCTGGCCATTACATGATCAATAAGTCCATAGTTCTTTGCCTCTTCGCCGGACATGAAAAAATCCCGATCCGTATCCGTATTAATCTGCTCTATACCCCTTCCTGTATGAAATGCCAGAATCTGGTTCAGAGAATCTCTAACCCTGAGGATCTCTTTTGCCTGGATTGCAATATCAGAGGCCTGGCCCTGTGACCCGCCCAGCGGCTGATGTATAAGGATCCTTGAGTGAGGAAGGGAATATCTCTTCCCTTTTGTTCCGGCAGTCAGTAAAAGAGCACCCATGCTGGCAGCCTGCCCAATGCATACGGTAGCAATCTCAGGCTTAATATATTGCATGGTATCATAAACAGCCAGACCGGCAGTCACCACACCACCTGGAGAATTAATATAAAAATTGATATCCTTATCCGGATCTTCAGATTCAAGAAAAAGCAACTGTGCTATGATAAGATTAGCAATTTCATCATTCATGGCGCTACCTAAAAATATTATTCTATCTTTTAAAAGCCTTGAATAAATATCATAAGCACGTTCACCTCTACTGCTTTGCTCAATAACCATTGGAATTAACGGCACGTTTATTCTCCTTATAAAATAACTGTTTTCATGA
>JAGVGX010000215.1 GCA_020056865.1 Desulfobacterales bacterium | reverse complement strand
ATAATCTTGCCAGTTTAACAGCGCGCTCAACTGCTTCAGTTCCTGCGCTGAACAGGGAAAATTTTTTAATATAATCAGGGGTAAATTGCGACAGCTTCTCAAGATAGTTTGCACGCTCAAAAGTGGGGTAGCTGTATGAATGTAAAAGCGGCTTGTCAATGACTTCTTTTAATCCGTTTCGGATGACTTCATGTCCATGCCCTGTATTTGTTACAAAAATTGTAGAAGAAAAATCGATCCATTTGTTACCCCATAAATCTTCAAGGGTATTACCATATGCACGGGTCCAGATAATAGGTGGCTGGTTTACGACATTTGAAGATTCGTACTTAATGATTTTGTTTAATATGGGAAGGGATTCTGGAACTGGGAGCATGGTTTTGATGCGTCTATTCTTTGTTTCTACCCGGGGCACATCTACCGGTCTCATTTTAAATCTGTATTCTTCTGTCATTTTTATATCTCTTTTCTCACAAAGTAATTTTGTTACATTTCATAGTGGCTTTTACTAGTCTTAGCCTACTTCGCTTTTTCGTAGTTATCGCATAAGTATGTATATATCCTGTATTTTTTATTAAGCAGGTTGTACTCTATCCTTTCAAAGTCCTCTTCCCTGTCTAATTCTCCTGTATCAGGGGCGATAAAGCCCAACATTCTACGACCATAACACGAATTGTGTTTGACTAATGTTTCACTTTTGATTATGTCCACATAACCATTTCCAAAGTACGTTGGAGGAAAGGCCTGCCTTGGCAAGTTGTAATACTCAGGGCGGGGATCATTGGGACAAAGCCCTATAAGAAATTCATCTTCCATGCCAAACATTTTACATGGGGATTCCTGGATCTCATGAACAGATACCAGGCCTGTTGCCTCAGGGTAGCTCTTAATCTTTTTTACCGCTGTATCAATGACCTCAGATTCTCTCAGGGGTGTGGTAGGACGTATTTGAACTAAATATTCGGGGATAAACGATTCATTATCTTTAAACCATCTGACGGCGTGTTGGAAGACCTCAATGTCCATAGAGTTGTCCCTGGCGAACTCTTCAGGCCTTAAAAAGGGCACTTCGGCTCCAAATTGGCGTGCAACATCAGCGATTTCTTCAGAGTCAGTAGATACAATAGTCCTTTCGATCTCAGTCGCAAGTTTGCAGGCAGCAATTGAATAGGCAATTAACGGAAAACCACCCATCATTTTAGTATTCTTTTTCGGCACCCCTTTCGATCCTCCCCTCGCCTGAATTATAGCAACTACATTAGCCTTTTTCATAACTATCACTCCGGGATGTTAATTAGAAACGGCGTTTCTTTCTCTAAGCCCCTTGAATACAGGAGCCCCTAACTTGCATGTCAGAAAATCTGCAATGTCCTTACCACTTGTAACCGCTTTTTTTATGACATCACAGGCTTTGTCAAATGCCCAGACAAGATGCTCCAAATCTTCCTTTGAATGAGAATAAGATAACATGAGCACCCCTGCAAAACAAAGTATCCCCTCTTTGAACATCTCCTGCTGGTAAAGTGAGGCAAGTTTATAATTTTGAATCCCATTTTCATCATGGGTATTTACCATTAAACGCACCGGGTAGCCGGCAAGAGAAACATATTTCTGAAGTTCATATTTATCTATAACCCTCTGGAGGTTTTCTTCCAGAAACTCGCCTTTTTCCCACAGTTTCGAAATAACATCGTGTTCCTTATAAAAGTCGATATTGGCTGATGCCGCCGCTAAGGTTAAAACCTCAGGTGCATAAGTCGTAGAAAGGAATACATGATCGAAATGTTTCATGTATTCTTCTTTCCCGGCTATCACACCTAAGGGCATTCCATTTGTAATTCCTTTCCCGAAGGTTGCCAAATCCGGAATGACATTAAAGTATTCCTGCGCTCCTCCTATACGAAAACGAAAGCCCGAAATCATTTCGTCAAAAATTAACAGTGCACCATTGGCATGGGTGAGTTCTTTTACTTTATTCAAAAAGTCATCTCTTGGTTTTTCCGCAATAACAGGCTCCATCATTACCGCTGCTATCTTATCAGGATAGGTTTTGAAAAGTTTCTTTAAACCATCAATATCATTGTATTCAAATGTTTTAGTTAATACCCTAACACATTCAGGGACTCCAGCGTTACGGTCTGTTGACCCGATGTACCAATCACCATAACCATGATACCCATAGGTGAGGATCATATCCCTGTTAGTAACATCCCTGGCAATACGGACAGAAGCAGTACAAACATCGCCCCCGTTCTTAGAGAATTTGACCATCTCTGCACACGGAATACAATCAATGAGTTTTTCAGCCACTTCTACTTCAAGGGGATGGAGCATGCTGAATAAAATTCCCTTTTCAAGTTGTTCCTTTATGGCGTCATTAATCGGTTTAAAATTATGACCGAGGGTTGTTGGCCCACATGCCATTACCATGTCTATAAATTCATTTCCATCAACATCCCAAACATGGGATCCTTCCTGCCTGATCAAATACTTAGGTGCTGCCCCATCAGGATAGACTCCTGGGGCTCTGCTAAAAGTCTGTGTCCCCGTTGCGATGATTTTACAGGCCTTCTCCCATAATTCATTGCTCTTTTTTATCCCCTTCTTCAGTCCTAGATGTTTCATTGTTTCCCCCTTATAGGTGAGTTGCCAATTGAGGAAATTTTTGGCTTATAGGTTGGAGAGCTTGAGTTTGTAGCTTTCCAGATATGGCATTATCCATTGCAATTGTTTTTTGAATATTTTTATCCCCTCGTCATCTCGGTATGCCTGCATAATAAATGGCCCTTCATAACCTACCTTTTTTAGAGCAGCAAAAAACCTTTCAAAATCAGTATTGCCATTTCCAAGAATCACCGATCCACCGTTCAAAATACGGTCTTTAATATGAATATCACTGATACGGTTTCCATAAGTCATGAGTTCCTCTTCGGGGTCGTATCCGAGAGAAGCGCTGTTCCCGGTGTCGTAGTTTACAGTGATTTGTGGAGAGTCGAGGCTTTCGATCAATTCTGAAAAAGGTCTTGGTGCGAGGTCGGTTTCGAGTGCAAGGTGTACTCCAAACTTTTCAGCTAACCCCAATATTGGCCTGATATTATTGACAAGCCGTTGAATCCTTTCTATGTCATTGCTCAGTGTGGCTTTATCTACACAGGGTATTACTATATCGAGTATCCCTAATTTTGAACTGTTGATAATAAGAGTTTCCATAACTTTCTGACTCTCTTTGACAACTAAATTGGATAAGCTATGAAGAGGTGCTTCCATAAAATAATCTGCACAGATGGTTTTTACAGCAACACCTGTTTTTTCTGTGAGGGTCAGAATTTCATATATGCCTGATTCATTCATAACAGGATTTTCGTAAACATCATTAGAGTCGAGGATAAATTCTATAAGATGCAGTCCAAAACCCGCAGCAATAGAAAACTCATCCTGCCAGTACCCAACAGGATGAGCTTGATAACGACGCTTGTATTTTGGAAGGAGACGCCCCTGCATAACACCAAGCTGATATGGTTTATTCATAACTGCTCTTTTTCAAAACACTATTATAGTTGTTCCTTTGAAAAACTTGCCAGAAGCGTATCGCAGTGACCTATTGAAGCCAGCTGTTTTTCATAGGCGTCATGAAGTTCACGTGAGTTAAGGAAACTCCACTCCTTATGCCCTCCGGGTTTACCTCTGGCTAACCAATATAAATGATTAGACAATGGATATCTCTGGACTTGTTTTATGTAGTTTACTGTAATGCCTATAGATTCTGCTAATCTGGAAAAGGTTGAAACAGAAAATAAAAAAAGATGACAACTCCAATAAGTAAAATGTGAAAATGGCCCGCTCTTGTACAGTTGTAGCAACGCATCACCGGCATTAGGAGTCTCCACGATTATTTGTCCCTTGTCTTTCAGCTTCTCTGCCAGTCTCGTTAAAATGCTGCGTGGGTCTGGAATATGCTCCAGGACATGAAAGAGGGTGATAACATCAAAAGAATCAGAGATTTTATTGAGGTCAGGGGAAACATTAAGGTTATTTTTTAAAAAATGTGATTGTAAACGTCTTTCAGGTTCAACCCCTTCAACTTTTTTGGCTATATTACGTGCTTTTAGCAAAAATCCGCCAGTTCCACAGCCAAAATCGAGAATAGATTTATTCTCTATCAAAGGCTTGCAATAATTAAAACGGCGTTCATCATCCCATTCAGCTTCTCGCATTAATGTCTCAATGTCTACGTCTCCATCGTGCATTCCCGATGATTCATAAAATCCACTCTTTATATGTGAAAAAGAGGATAAAAAAACCAAACCACATGAGATACATTTAATAATTTCAAGGTTAGAATTGTCCCGGACCTGTCCTTCTATTTTTTTTAAGTCTTTTCCCTGGCAAAGATAGCAAGTATGCATGTTAGTTTTTTATTTAATATTTTTTTGCGGTATATGTGCCCTTAATTTATTTATAATAGGTATTTCACTTTCAGGGATGAAAATATCACCATTTCCCATAGCCTCCGGGATTTTGCGTATTGCTCCTACCAGCATTCGCAACCCTGCAGGTTCAATGGAAGCAGCCTGATCTGATCCGTACATGGCGCGATCAAGAGTTATGTGTCTCTCGAGGGAAGTTATGCCAAGGGCTGCTGCAGCATAAGAGATGGCCAATCCTACTTCATGGCCGCTGTACCCAACATTGCACTTAAATCGTTCCCTTAGTGTTTTAATACAGTTAAGGTTCGCATCTTTATCTTTCATGGGATAGGTGGACCTGCAGTACATTAATTCAAAAGGACACTTATGTTTACGGAAAATCTCCACAGCATGATCGATTTGTTCTAATGTGCTCATGCCTGTAGAGACAAAGGTGTATTTTCCTTCCGAGGCTATTTCCTGGATCAATTCACTATAAACAAGCATGGCAGAGGCAACTTTGTTATACTTCAAGTTAAACTGTCTTAAAAACTTCTGGCTCTCAATATCCCATGCGGAGGCAAACCATTCAATTCCCAGTTCTTTGCAGTAACAGTCTATTTCTTTATATTCTTCCAGACCAAATTCTAATCCCTCTTTCTGATCCCTCTGGGTTGTGCCCCAGGGACTTTCTCTCGGAGAATCAAGCAGCTCTTTGGAATAAACTATATCAATTGTGCGTTTTTGAAATTTTACAGCATCACAGTCGGCATCTTTAGCTACTTTAATTAGCTCTTTTGCTATATTAATATCGCCATTGTGATTGATGCCTATTTCAGCAATAATAAAGATGGACATTCCAGGCTCCTTTTTTAGTTAGTATTGTGTTATTAAAAACATGATTATCCTTCCATCATGTCTGCAAGTTCTCGAACAACACCATATCCCCCACATGTTTTTAATACTAAAATAGCAAGCTTCAAAATTAATGGATGAGCATCGGCAGGGCATACCGGCATCCCAACAGCCTTCATTACGCTTAAATCGTTAACATCGTTACCTACGTAAAGAACCATGGATAGTTGATAGTTGTTTTGATCACAGAACGATTGCAAAGCCTTCAACTTATCTTCACAATTATACAGGACTTGAAGACCAATCTTTTTTGCACGAGCCTCAACTACAGGATTTGACTCTGTTGAAATAATTATCTGAGGTATACCCAGTTCCTTTATCATTTTTATGCCTAGGCCATCTGATCTGCTACAGTAAACTGCTTCACAACCGTCCTGGAAAACAAGCACTCTATTATCAGTCATGACACCGTCAAAATCATATACGATAAGATCGATCTTCTTTGATGATAATTTCATTTCCACCCAACTGGTACACAATGACAATTTTTAGCAGATTATGTAACGGTCTCAGTTTTATACATTTTTCTATCAAAGACCGTTCTTCCTGTTTATTTGCTACAATATTTATGTCTGACGAAAACCCCTAAAGCTAGTATCTTTTTCTAAATAAATTTTATTTATTTGCTTAGTTGATTCGGATAATTTATTTTGGTAATAATTTTTGATTAATCTTATATTGGCTTCTAACAAGCACCTATGGAATTCCTCATCACTCATATCTGTAAAATTGATGCTTAATAGATCGGAATTAATATGTTTGTTTTCATAAAAGTCTTCACAATCTTTTAAAAGCTCTTTTTCTAATGCATAGTAGTAAAGAGGAGAGCCGGGATATGGTGTTACAGGACGGATAGTGCGCATCTGAGCACCATCATCATACCTTAATAAAAATTCTACTGCTTTATTTAACGTTTCCTTATTATCACCTATGTTACCAAATATAATATTAAGCCCTGGGCTTATGCCCGCATTCAATGTAGCCTCTGTGCCTTTAATAATCAGGTCAGTTGTTAGCCCCTTTTTCATTTTTTTTAGCACTAAATCATCCATAGCCTCAATACCGTAATTTATGAATACGCATCCCGCGCGCTTCATAAGTTTCAGAACTTCGGGTCGTGCATAATTAAGCCGGCCATTGCACCACCATCTTATATGTAGATTCTTTTTAATAAAATGCTCGCATAACATTGTCGTCCTTCCAATCGAGGACATCAAGAGTTCATCTGAAAATACAATATAGGTAATGCCGAATTTCTGTTTTAAAAACTCAATCTCTTCGATAATACTCTCAACACTCCGAGGTCTAAAGCCCTCATCCATCCTATAGCAAAACGTGCATTGAAATTTACATCCTCTGCCAGATAAAACTGGCATTACAAAATCATTGTTTTGTACGTTAGGCATTCTTAAAAGCCGGTAGTAATCTATAGGAAATAGATCATAAGCTGGGATAGGAAGTTTATCGACATCTTCTACTAGAGGACGTTTTTCGTTAACTATGACTTTATCTCCTTTACGGAAAGCTATTCCCTTTACGGCAGCTAATGACTTGCGATTCTGAATAGTATCTACCAACTCTTTTGTTGTTATTTCACCTTCTCCGATAACTGCTACATCTGCGCAGGTTTTTTTAAGAAAATACTCCGGCTCTGGAGAAGGCCCGTGTCCTCCGATTATATAAAATGGCCTATTTTTTGATCTATTTATTGCTTCAGATATTTTAAGCAATTTTCTATGCTGATAGTACCCTGCTATTACACCGATGCCAATGATGTCGAATCTGTTACTATCCAAAAAAGATGTAAGGTGTTCATTGGGGTAATGAAATTTATCTTGACTATATATTGAGACATCATGACCTTCATTCTTAAGAATTGCGGCAATATATGCCAACCCTTGAGGGAAATGGTGCACATAAGAATCATTGTCATAAACTACTAAAAGTATTTTCATTAAGTCCTCTTATAAAACACCCTTTAAATTCACATGTTGCCTATAAGTTTCATGTCGCAATTTACTGTACACTTTATTTTACGGTCAAGCTCTAAATGCGTCCTTCTAAATTCAGTATATTTAGAGCCGTTCCAGATCTCATACAGAGGTTTTTCCTTCGCGTCTCCTAGTATGATGTCATTATTAAAATCCTCTACGCACATTGCCGCTTCACCGTTCGATTTTATTGTCATTGATGACCAAGGAAATTGGCAAAACTCGATCCAGTGAAGCGATTTGGTCTGGAGTCTTTTATTGTTGTACCATTTCTGATCTTGGCTCTTAAGATATATGTAAACATCAAGGTCATTAAAAAAGCCTTTTAATCTATCGAATTCGCGTTTTTGTTCCCGCCTCCCGAGATTAAGCATTGTTATTACAATGGTAGTGTTATAATTATTGACCTTTTTGATTTTTAATAGCTCAACTATCCTGTTGTAGCTTTCCGTAAAGTTGGAGGCATTGCCCCTAATCTTTTTGTGCGTTATATCGTCGATACTCTCGATTGAAAATTTTATATAAGATAACCCTTTCTCAAATATCTTTGCGGTCCTATCTATATTTATATTTGCGGGATTGCAGCTGAAATATGACGGAATACCACGCTCAGTTAGAATACTTATGCGTTCGGGCATCTTGACATCCAATAAGGGATCACCATATCCGTGTAGCACTATGACCTTAGGTATGACGTAAAGAAAAAAATGATTTTCACTCATAATATGTTTCGGTACACCATAATAGTTTTCGCAAAAATTTTCCCATTCCAGCCAGTCGCTATCTGAAAATGGCTTTATTTGATCTGTTACTTTTTTGAATGTT
>JAGVGX010000036.1 GCA_020056865.1 Desulfobacterales bacterium | reverse complement strand
TTGATCTGGCTGGTTAACTGCAGCGGGGCAAAGTTGACGGAACAGGAAAAATTTTATGCTAACCGCCGTGGTTCAGGCACAACATTTTACAGGCATGCCGAGCTGGAACAAAACGGCATTCCGATTCTTGCAGGAATATACGGAACAAATCCAGCAGGTGGCGGATACCACAGTATAAGCCCTACGATTCTTTTAGCCCATAAAGATTGCAACATGGCGCTTGGCGGTGCAGGTATAGTTTCCGGAATGGCACCCAAAGGCGGGTTTGATCTTTCGACAGCAGAAGATATTATTGAAAAAACAAAGCATTTTAAGGCAAAGCCGCCTGGAGCGGTTGATACGCATTACAATCACACGGGGTTTTTCAGGCAGGTTTTTGAAACAGAAACCCAGGTGTTAGATGGAATTAAAGATTATATGAAGCAGTTACCGTCGTATGATCCAAATTTCTATCAAGTTGCCAAACCCATTGATCCGAAATTTTCATCTGAAGATATCTATCGCCTGTTACCTTTTGATCCTAAAAAAGTTTATGATTTTGATGAGGTGTTGTCTCGCCTGGTTGATGGCAGCGAACATATGGAGTTTAAGCCGGGTTATGGCCCTGAAATTTATACAGGCTTGTGTAAAGTTGACGGCTTTATTGTTGCATGTATCGGGAACCGCCAAGGGTATCTTGGTAAAAATTATCCTGAATATGCATCATATCCAGGTATGGGAGGCAAGCTCTATCGCCAGGGCCTTATTAAAATGAATGAATTTGTAATCCTTTGCGGAAGAGACAGAATTCCGATTATATGGTTTCAGGACACGTCGGGCATCGATGTGGGTGATGATGCTGAAAAGGCTGAGTTACTGGGTCTGGGCCAGGGTCTGGTCTATTCTATTCAGCAGACGGATATTCCCATGATGCTGCTGGTTTTGAGAAAGGGAACTGCAGCAGCTCATTATCTGATGGGCGGCCCTACAGCAAACAGGCACAATGCCTTTACCATTGGAACACCTGCCACAGAGATTTATACTATGCATGGGGAAACGGCTGCTACAGCAACATATTCGAGGCGGCTTGTTAAGGAAAAAGAAGCAGGAAGGCCTTTAGAACCGGTTATTGAAAGCATGAACAGGCTCGCTGAAGCATATCATAACAACTCAAGGCCTGCAGCCTGTGCTAAAAGTGGTCTGGTTGATGAAATTGTCAAGATGAGTGATATCAGAAAATACATGGTCGCTTTTACAGGGGCTGCTTATCAGAACCCCAAGTCGATCTGCCCCCATCATCAGATGATACTGCCACGTATTATCAAAGGATAGCTTGATTATATTTTAATCGTTTCCAGAACAGCCTTGACAATTTCTTTGGGGGTATCCATGATTTTGAAAATATCAAGATCTTTAGGTGATATTCTTTGTTTTTTAAGCATGGATTCTTTAATCCAGTTAATGAGTCCTGTCCAGTACTCAGAATCAACCAGGATAATGGGAAGCGGTTTAAGGCGTTTTGTTTGAATCAGTGTCGCAGCTTCAAAAAATTCATCCAGCGTACCTAATCCGCCTGGCATAATAATATAAGCTGAAGCATATTTTACAAACATGACCTTGCGGACAAAAAAATAATTACACTCCAGCTTGATGTTTGCAAACGGATTGGGCTTTTGTTCCAGAGGGAGAACGATGTTTATACCCACAGAGTCGCCCCCTGCTTCGGCAGCCCCCTTGTTTGCCGCTTCCATCACTCCTCCCCCACCACCTGTGATGACGGCGATCCCTTTTTTTGCTAAAAGCGATGCGATTTCTTCGGTCTTTTTATAAACAGGGTCATCAGGAGATGTTCTTGCAGAACCAAAAATACTTACAGCCGGTCCAAGTTTACGAAGTGTTTCGATCCCTTCAACAAACTCTCCCATGATTTTAAAAAGACGCCACGACTCTCCCGCCTTAAAATCGTCTATAATAAATTGTTTTTCCATATTTTTAAACCAAAATTTTTTATCGGCATCCAGCCGAAATGCTTACACGCCTCATGATCTTCCATTAAAACCGATGGTAATCTTTTCCCCTTCCACAATAACAGGGACGTTACGCCTTCCATTAGAATACGTGAGCATGGTCTTTAATTTTTCAGTATCGGATAAAACATTGATATATTCCACGTCATTTTTTTTGGCAAAAGCTTCACGAGCCGCATCTGTAAACGGTCAACCGTCCTTCCCGTAAATATAGATTTTTTCTGTCATGAGTTCTCCTTTTTTATGATGGACACTAAATCGTTTTATATTCTCTTCTTGCCCGGGCGAGCTCGATTTTTTCATCCCGCTGTTTAATAGCATGCCGCTTGTCAAACTTTTTTTTCCCTCTAACCAGAGCAAGCGTGATTTTTACCTTCCCATTTTGGAAATAGGCTTTTAAAGGAACCAGCGAAAAACCCATTTCATTAACTTTCCCGTAAAGTTTTTTGATTTCATATTTGTGCAAAAGCAGTTTGCGGGGTCTTAACGGGTCATGATTGCTGTAATAAGCAAACGGGTAGGGGCTTATGTGCATTTGGTATAAAAATACCTCGCCTTCTTTTATTCTTGCATAAGAATCTTTCAGGTGTGCCCTGCCCATTCTTAAAGATTTAACTTCAGTACCTTTAAGAACCATGCCTGCCTCAAAGGTATCTTCTATAAAGTATGTATGCCTGGCTTTTCTGTTTTCAGTTACAATCTTAATATGTTTTTTTTCCAAATTACCAATCAGTCTTTGTATAGTTTGTCAGCAACAATCCTGCCGTAAGTATCCATAAGGATTTTTTTGACATCTGCAGATGTTTTCTGATTGATTATTGTTTGAGCTGACAATACGGCATCATGCATTGATATAGACCGTATCATGATTTTAACTGCCGGGATTGATTTTGGATTCATGCTTAACTCATCTATGCCTAAACCTACAAGTATAGGTATATGAATAGGATCCGCAGCCATTTCCCCACAGATATGAATTTTGATTCCCTTGTTTTTGGCGACATCAGCAACCTGTTTTATCATTCTTATCACAGCAGGATTAAGGGGATTATACAAATGCGCCACATCTCTGTTCCCCCTGTCGATTGCAAGCGCAAACTGAATCAGATCGTTTGTGCCTATACTGAAAAAATCCACCTCATCTGCCATCATATCGGCAAGAATAACTGCGGAAGGTACCTCTATCATAATTCCGATGTCAATATCTTTGTTAAAAACTATTTGGTCTTTTTCTAAAGAATCGGCAGCTTCGCATAAGAGTTTTTTTGCCATGAGAATTTCTTCATAGGTTGATATCATGGGGAAAAGGATTCCCACATGTCCTAATGCCGCCGCTCTTAAAATGGCTCTTAATTGTGTTTTAAACACTTCGGGCCGTCTAAGACAGTATCTTATGGCACGAAGCCCAAGTGCGGGGTTGTCCTCTTTGGTCTTCTTTGAACTGGCAATGGCTTTGTCACCATTAATATCTAAAGTGCGTATGATAACCTGGTTTGGTGTTAAGGCTTCAACTACATATTTATATTTTTCGAACAACTCGTCTTCACCAGGGAAAGTGGAACTGCTTAAATATTGGAACTCTGTTCTGTAAAGCCCTATACCCTCTCCGCCATTAGCAAGAACCGATGCCACCTCATCTGGCAGTTCAATATTACCCATGACCTTAATCGTAAAGCCATCCGTTGTTTTCGCCTTAGAGAGGCTTTCACTGGTGATTTTATCCTTATAATGCTTATATTTTTCTATTCGTTCTTCATACTGAATCAATGTTTCTTCATTTGGATGAACAATAACCAGGCCTGCTGTGCCATCAACAATAATAAGGTCATCATTTTTAATTAGATCTGTGGCATTTCCAACAGCAAGAACAGCAGGGATGCCCAAAGAGTGAGCAATTATACTGGTATGAGAGGTCCTCCCGCCACGATCAGTAACAAGGCCTTTTATTTTTTCCAAATTGATCTGGCTTGTGTCTGCAGGAGAAAGGTCCCGTGCAACAAGAACAACCCGCTTTGTTATATCACTGACATCTATTTTTTTTGAACCGACCAGATGACTGATGACCCGGTCAGCGACATGAACAATGTCTGAAGCTCTGGCTTTTAAGTAAGCGTTAGGCATATCCTGAAACATTGTTTGAATACGTGACAACACTTTTTTTACCGCCCATTCTGCATTAACAAGTTCTTTTTTACATGTTTCCAAGACCTTGTCATACATCATTTTGTCTTTTAGCATCATCACATGAGTTTCAAGAATATGGGTATGTTGATGCAATTCAGCCGGGGTATCCTTAATGAGTTGATCGAGTTCATCTTTTGTTTTTTTTACAGCGACCTTGAACCGTTTTATTTCACTGCCAAGGTCTTTTTTGCTGATAAAATATTTTTCAACAACATCGACCCCTTCATGGTCCAATAGATAGGCACTTCCAATACAAATACCTTGAGACGCATTGATGCCGAATAAAGTTACTTCACTATCAGCTGTATTTGTCATAGGAAATTATTCCCCAAAACCTTTTTCAATTAAATCTATAATGCGATCCAAAATATCAACGTCTTGCATATTATCTATTTTTACTGTAACTCTTGATCCTTGTGAGCAAGCAAGGGTTAATATGTCTATAATGCTTGAAGCATCAGCCTGGTTCTCATTTTTACATATATATATATCTGCTTTTGCGTTAGCAGCAAGCTTTGCAATCATCGCTGCAGGTCGAGCATGGAGCCCCAGCTCATTGTTGATAATTGTAACCTTTGAAAAATGTTTGCCAGAATGTTTCACTGTAGATGTAGATAAACTACACAAGGTTTTCCCCAATTTAAAAATATAAATTTGCTTATTTTATTTCTTTTATCATATGCTTATTATTAAATCAAATAGCACTTGAATTTATTTAAAATATAGAATACGCGTATTTTAATCAGATGATTATTTTAATTAAACATAAAATTTTTACCTGACGGCAAAACATAATTTATAGCGCCATAATATTTATGATGACCTAACAAATCGATTTCTCATCATATTTTAAGGCAATTTATCATAACAGGAGCTGGATTCGTGATCATACTGTATAACGCTTTGTATATTTCGATGTTTCTTTTTTCAGCTCCAATCATTATATCTATGGTTGTGTC
>JAGVGX010000002.1 GCA_020056865.1 Desulfobacterales bacterium | reverse complement strand
TTGGAACAGTTCAGGCGTTTGTGTTTACAATGCTAACGGTAGTATATATTTCAGTGCAGGCAAAATAACTTTAAAAACCGTAAACCGATACCCGTGAACGATGAACAACTTTCAGAGTCATGCTTGTAGGGCAGGCTGTTGGATCAGATCTATACATTACAATTAATACAGAAACAGTTAAGGAGGAGAAAAATGGCAATCGAAGGCGCTGAAATTATAAAAGCTGCAGCATTACTGGGAGCTGGTATTTCTATGGGCTTGGGAGCAATAGGGCCTGGTATAGGTGAAGGTATAGCCGCTGCAAAGGCATGTGAAGGTATAGCTAGAAATCCCGCAGAAGCCGGGCTTATAACAAGAACCATGCTGATAGGCCAGGCGGTTACAGAATCAACCGGGATTTACTCTCTTGTTATCGCATTGCTCATGTTGTTTGTTGTATAATATATCATAATAGTACCACAGGAAACATGCAATGCATATTATAAGCAATATCGCCCTTATATGTATTAATGAAACGTTGATTGTTCAGCTTATCTCCTTTCTTGTTTTTCTTTTTATCATCAACCGCGTGATGTTTCGGCCCCTGATAGAAGTAAGAGGCAAAAGAGAAAACCATATTGAAAAATTAAAAACCGATATTGCTGATGCAATCAATGAACTGGATGATATAACAAGAAAAATTAATGCCGCTGAGTCAGAAGCAAGAAAAGAAACAATGCATTTAAAAGAAACGCTCAAAGCTTCAGGAATTAAAGAAGCCTCTGACATACTGGAATCTGCCGGAGGAAACATTATGCGTATAAAAGAAAAAGCCGAATCGGATATTGAAGCCTGGTTGTCGGAAGCGAAAAAAAGCATAAAAAAGGAAGCCGAATATCTTTGTGTCAATATCCTTGAAAAAGTTCTCGACCGGAGACTGACATGATGAAAAGAGCAAAAAGAACAATGCTTGCATCCGGTTTTATATGGATTGCCATATTATTTATATTGGCAGATCCCGGAGGAGTTGCAATCGCTGAAGATACCTCCGGCACGTGGCGTTCCACTTATGATGTCATTTTGTTATGGGTAAATTTTTTCATCTTTGTTTTTCTTATTGTTAAATTCGGCAAAACCCCTTTAATGAACTTTCTTCGCGGTCAAAAAGAAGAACTGGCTGAAGAAATCGGCCGCTTCGAAGAAGAAAAGAATAATGCCCATGCCAGCATCAAGGAGGCACAGGGGAAAATAGAAAAAAACAAAGTTCATCTTGAAAAATTAAAAGAAACAATTATTAACCAGGGGAAAAAAGAAAAACAAAAAATCATAGAAGATGCCAATAAACAAAGCATATTAATGATTGAAAATGCAAAACATAAAATAGAAGTTCGTATTGGACAAAAGAAAAATACGTTCCGTTCAGAAATGATAGATGCTGCATTTGATCTGGCGAACAAAAAAATTCCCCAGGTAATCAACGAGGAAGACAACAAAAAGCTCGTAGATAGCTATCTCGAAAATGCCGAATCTAATTGTTAAACATATCAACAAACGGATTATTAAATGGCCTGTTGGGTTTTTTATCTTTTTTATCAGAAGAAATGTTTTTTTTCAAATATAACTTTTTCGAATCTCTTGTTTTTTCTTGTTTAGATTCCTTATTATTTTGTCGTAACGGATCTGTTTTCAGGGAAAGCGAAATTCGTTTTCTTTCAGGATCAACAGCAATAACCGTAGCATTGACTTTTTGATGCACCTTAACTACAGTGTAAGGGTCTTTTACATATTCGTCTGAAAGCTCACTGATATGAACCAGCCCATCATTATGGACACCTATATCAACAAACGCTCCGAAGGCTGTAACATTTGTAACAATCCCTGGAACGGTCATGCCGGTTTTCAAGTCATCAATGGTTCCTACACCGTCTGCAAAAGAAAACGCTTTAAACGTTTCTCTTGGATCTCTTCCAGGCCTTACAAGTTCGGCAACAATATCATGAAGGGTCGGCATTCCGATGTGATCATTTACATATCTGGATAAGTCAATGGTTTTTGTCAGGTCATGATTCTGAATCAAAGCTGAAACCGGCACATTAAAGTCCGAGGCCATCTGGTCAACAATGCAGTAGGATTCAGGATGCACAGCGCTGGCATCAAGAGGATTGGCTCCGTTTCGTATTCTTAAAAACCCGGCAGACTGCTCAAAAGCTTTCGGCCCTAAACGCTTAACCTTTTTCAACTCCTGTCTTGAGCGAAAAGGGCCATTTTCATCTCTGTACATAATAATATTACCGGCAAGCACCGGGCCTAAACCAGAAACATAGGTGAGCAATTGCGCACTGGCTGTGTTAACATCAACACCCACGCCATTAACACAGCTTGCAACCACATCATCTAATGACTGCTTAAGAGCTGTCTGATCAACATCATGCTGGTACTGGCCTACGCCTATGGCTTTTGGATCGATCTTAACCAGTTCCGATAGAGGATCGCTCAATCTTCTTCCAATAGATACTGCCCCTCGCACGGTAAGGTCAAGGTCGGGGAACTCTTTTCTTGCCACTTCAGATGCTGAATACACAGAAGCGCCGCTTTCATTCACCATGATAATCTGAATAGTGTTCGGAAGATCAAGCAGCTTTAAAAACGTTTCCGTTTCCCTGCCCGCAGTGCCATTGCCAACAGCAATCGCATCAATGCCATATTGTATGCAAAGTTTTTTTACTTTCTCGGCCGCGTTGTTTTTTTGATTTTCAGACAGGTGGGGATATATGGTATCATAATGAAGCAGTTTGCCCTG
>JAGVGX010000093.1 GCA_020056865.1 Desulfobacterales bacterium | reverse complement strand
GTTTGATCATAACAAGGATTTCAGATCCAGTCTGCTCAATCAGCGCCTTAATCCAGCCCAGTTCGCAGGGGATAAAGGGTTTGACCTGTGGAGCAATTATGTTAAGTCATGGGCAGGGTTAGGCATCAATCATGTACAGTTTAACATGATCGATAACGAAACCCTTATTGCCGCCCAGAAAGAACCTGAAGAATATCCTGAACTCCTTGTGAGGGTTGCAGGCTACAGTGCTCATTTTGTTGAACTTAACAGGAAAGCCCAGGATACAATTATCTCGCGTACCGTACAATCATTGTAGTTTAAATAAAAAAAGCAATATCTGCATACATGCAGATATTGCTTTTTAATCATGTTATATGTGTAAAATAAACTTTTTAGGTTAAAAGCTCCTCTACTGTCTCAATCACGTGTTGATATCTGAAAGGTTTGCTGATTGTCTTTGAAGCGCCCATGCCTTTGGCCATTAACAGGTAGTCTTTCGCATCTACTTTCCCTCCCCCTGAAATTGCTATGATTTTAACACTGGGATATTTTTTTCTTATCTCGGCAATGGTTTCAAGACCCTCTTTCCCAGGCATAACAATGTCGCAAATAACCAGATCCGAAAGTTTATTGCGAATACAAAGCAGACCCTTAGTACCATCTTCCGCCGTGTCGACTTCGTACCCTGCATTTTCAAGCATTTTTTGCAACAGATTCCGGATCGGTTTTTCATCATCTATAACCAATATGCGTTTCATACTTATCCTTATACAATGGATAAAACTCTAAAAAAAATTACCAATATAACCATGCTTTATATTTTATCTTTTAATACAACCAAGATATAAATTCAACCTTTATATTTTTATGTAAATCCAAGCTCAATACAACCCTCTTTTGTTATCTATGAAATCCACAACATAAAGGAAAAGGCTTTTCCCCTTAACCCGCTTAATAAGCTCCGGCATTATTTCCGGCTTTATATTGTACACACGTAATGATACGTTGCGAAAACCCGCTTGAACACCATGGTAGTTACACAGCATATTCCATATTCTGCCGTCATAATCTTTTATTATTTCAACAATATCATAAATATATCCCGGTTCATCCAAAACAGAAAAATTTAACTGGTACCCGATCTTATCTGTTCCCGTGACCTCCTTGATAAACTCCAACACATCTGACCTGCTAATTATACCAATAACCTTTTCCTTATCATTCACTACCGGGACCGCAGATATTTTGTTTTTCAGCAATATTTCTGCAACTTCTTCCATGGTATAATCCGGTTTAACGGTTAAAGGATGCAACGACATGATTTGTTTTACCTTAATGCCGGATACAAAACTTTCCGCATCCTGCCTGTCCATAGGCAAAAGCTCGGGGACAAACGCTTTTTGCAAATCCTGGTCTGCAACAACACCCACCAGCTTGCCCTCATCATAAACCAGCAAAATACCGGCTGTATTACTTTTCTGGAGTTTTGCAGCATGAACTACGGTATCATCTGAACGGATAGATATTACACTTGGGTTCAACCAGTCTTTGGCCAGCATACTGTCATCCTCCTTTTTTTACATGTTCATCATTTTAATTATCGTCCTCATATCATAACCATCACAGACCCCATAAAACAATAATCGCTTTTGCAGGATCATCGCTTAAACATCTGAAACTGTGGCTGATATCGGATTCAAAATAAATGCTGTCTCCAGGTTCAAGCACTTCGACCCTGTCTAAGCTTCTAAACTCAAGCTCCCCTTCTAAAAGAAAAACAAATTCTTCTCCCTGATGCTCTACAAACACCATCTCAGCCGTATCTTTGTTTCTTATCTCTACCATAAACGGTTCCATATGCTTGTCGCCCTTTCTAACTTCCAGGGCTTCGTATATATAATCGATTTCTCCTTTTTTATGATGGGGCCTGCGCTCAATTTTTACACGCTCATGACTACGGGTAACAGATATTTTTTCTGAAGAAACCGTATCCTGAAAGAAATGAACCATTTTAATGTTAAACGCTTTTGATAGATTCTGTAACGTAGCCAAAGGAGGGCTTATCTCACCATTTTCAATCTGGGAAACCATATCCACATCAACACCTGAAACAGCAGAGACATCTTCTAAGGAAAAACCCTTTTGCATTCTGAGCTCCTTAAGCTTTTTACCTATCCTTAGTTCTTCATCATTGGATTCGTTTTCATGATCAATCACCATGATATTGGTCCCCTTTTTTCAAATATAGTTTGATGAAACAAATAAATTAATAATATTATAACAAATAATCACGCGAGACGTTTGAAAGGGAAGGTTTTTCAAAGGTCTCCCCGGAAATAGTTATAACGTACTCAATATGCTTTCTACTTCTGAAAATTTCATATTAAAGGCTTCTGCAACTCCCTTGCAGGTTATATTTCCCTTAACAAGATTTAATCCTAATCGGATGTCCTGATTTTCACAAGCCGCCTTTTTCCATCCCTTGTTGGCAATTTCAAGTACATACGGTAATGTAGCATTGGTTAACGCACAGGTAGACGTTTTTGGAACCGCTCCGGGCATATTGTTTACACAGTAATGAACAATACCATCAACCACATAAACCGGATCCGAATGAGTGGTTGGTTTTGAAGTTTCAAAGCATCCACCTTGATCAATAGCAATATCAACAAGCACAGCGCCTTTCTTCATTTTTTTTAGCATGCTACGGGAAACAAGTTTTGGTGCTTTAGCGCCGGGAATCAATACAGCACCTATAACCAGATCCGCCTCGGCAAGGAATTTTCGAATGATGGAAGGACTTGACACATACAGAAAGCAGTTTTTAGGCATGACATCAGACAGATATCGCAAACGCTCCAGCCTGTTTTCAAGCAGATAAACCTTGGCACCAAGACCACAGGCAGTTTTTGCAGCATTTTGTCCGGCAACACCGCCCCCGATTACAATAACCGTCCCGGGATCAACACCGGGGACACCTCCGAGTAATACCCCTTCTCCTCCGTGCGGCATCTCAAGATATTTTGCACCCTCAAGTACAGACATACGTCCGGCCACTTCACTCATAGGTGTCAAAATAGGCAACGACCCGTCTTTTTTTTGAATCGTCTCGTAGGCAATGCACACAGACCGGCTTTTAACCAAGGCACGTGTCAGATCCTTTGACGCAGCAAGATGAAGAAACGTAAATACCACCTGATCTTCTCTTATCAACTGATATTCAGACGGTTGAGGCTCTTTAACATGCAAAATCATACCCGCCTGTTTATAAATATTAGGCGCCTTTGCTACTATTTCTCCTCCAGCCTTTTTATAATCAATATCATAAAACCCGCTGCTGACACCTGCTTTTTTTTCTATAAGAACCCTGTGGCCATTTTCTACAGCAATTTCCACACCTGCAGGAGTCATGGACACACGATTTTCTTCGTTCTTAATCTCTTTTAAAACGCCTATAATCATAATAGATCTCCCAAAAAACATTATAAACTGCAAAAGGTTAGACCGTCTGTTATCTGCTACCCATAGGCAAACGTATTGTTGAAATTTTATAAAAATCTTAACATATGTATTGCCATAATAAAAACAAATAGATAATGTTTTCGACATGATCTTAATTTAAAAATTTGCTGTTTAATGGTATTTACCTTAAACCATTTCAGCCTGGCACAAAAATAATCGTTAAAAACGGGTTAAACATCATGTATTTTTTAGGTGTAATTACAAGTAAAAAAAAACATCCTGTATTTCTTGTCATAAAAAAATCACTTAAAAATATAAAAAACCATTATACTCTGGAAGAAATCATAACTCATGATCAAAATATAACAGATGCCGAATTAGAAAACAAAATCATACAATTTTATAATGACAAAAAATACATGATAACCAAACGCATTTTTAACCAAAATGGCCGACCAGCAAAAAAAGTAACGGCCCATCCAAAAATAATAGTCAATTTTACTGATACACAAACAAAGCAGCTCAAAGGGCTGAGAAATAAAAACATCCCTGTGGAAGGCTTTTCGATTTCCGAAAATGAAAGCTGGGACAAAGAATGTTGCGGTATTGGTTTGGGAAACAATTATTTTGTACCTCTGTATGATCTTATCAATTGCATGTCAGGCGTATATGAACAAAAACGTCTGCTCGTTATAACATCAATTCCATATGGTAAAGATTTAATCAGACAACTTGATCGCCTTAAAACAAAAAACATAAAAGAACAAAACAACTTAAATGATTTTTACAACAACAACGTTTACGATATTATCCTCGCTTTATCAATGGCTTTATGGTTTAGAGAAAACATACCTTATCAAAGCAGATACATCACAGGTCCAAGAGGGCGTATGATCCAGGCCTGATCCAACGGGGAAGGAGTGAATCTGAAAAATGTATCACTTAATTGTTTTTTTTGGTCTGACATACCAGGTTGTACACAAACACCGAAACCGTGTTGCAAACGGAAACACGACCATAATCAAAAACTGGACTGCGAGATGAACAGGAGAAAACCATTCCAGTTTTCTGCTTGAAGATATCACAGGGTATTGGGTGATTATGTTAAATGATTTCTTTTTTTTCCTGCCCCATGCTTTGAGTTTTTTGGAAAACCAGATCTCTTCACCAGCATATACCGTTTCAGGAAAACCATTGATATCCTTATAACTTGTTTCAAGGCAGTAAATAAAGCTACCGGCAGCAAACTTAAACTTAACAGAAAACCAGTTCCAAAAATCTAATGCTTTTTGAGCAGATGGTAACAGCGATGAATCAAAAGCTATCAGAGCGCCGCCGCCACAGCATTTACCGGATTGCAAATTCTTTAATGCTGCATTTAACAGAGCAGGATTCACCAGGGTATCAGCATCTAAAAAAATCAGATATTGACCTTTAGCAATTTTTGCTCCGGTGTTTCTTGCACGTGAAATCTGGTTAATCTCTTCAAATACAACTCTTGCCCCATTCATCTGAGCTATCAAAGCAGTACGATCTTGTGAATTGTTATCAACAACAATGACTTCACCTTGCATATCTGCAATTGAATTCATAGATGCTTTTAGGGCTAAAAGCGATTGGGCTAAATAATCAGCTTCATTATAGGCAGGGATAATCACGGAATAGTTCATGATTGCCTCTATAGGAATAAACGAGATGAATATCAGAATAAATCAATTGATATCATATTTACAGCACATCTACCATACCTAATCCATTTTATAAAACATGTTTTTATTCTATAATAGTTTATCCTATATATTTATCGTAAGATATAAAGATATTTTGGCTTGACAGATGTATCCAGTATTGCTTTGAATAAATCAAAAAAATAATCTATAAAATGAGAATATACATTTTTTCATTTATACCATAAAGGAGCTAAGTTTTATCAATGACCGAATTTAAACCTGTAAGGTTTGGCAAGTATCTGCTTTTAAACAAAATAACAGAAGGCGGCATGGCTGAATTGTTTCGTGCAAAAGTATCAGGAGAAGAAGGTTTTGAAAAAATTATAGCTGTTAAAAAAATCCTCCCCAGTCTTATAGCTAAACATAAACTGATAAAATCGTTTATTGAAGAAGCCAGACTGGCAGCTTTTCTTCAGCATGAAAACATCATTCGTACATTTGATTTTGGAAGGATGGGGCAAAACTATTTTATTGCAATGGAATACCTTGCAGGAACAACTTTAAGGGTGCTTATCGAGAATTCCATCAAAAACAGCCTGCCCATGGGTCTTGAAAATATTCTTTATATCATCTCCTGCATATGCAACGGCCTCAATTACGCTCACACCCTGAAAAATTTTCATGGGCAGCACCTGAACATCATTCACAAAGACATTAGTCCACCGAATATCTTTATCACCTATAAAGGCGAATTAAAAATCATCGATTTCGGTATTGCCCAATCGTCCAGCATGAATGAGGAGGAACCATCCAAGCTAATTAAGGGCAAAGTCGCTTATATGTCCCCGGAACAGGCAAACGGAGATATCATCGATCATCGTTCCGATATCTTTTCCATTGGGGTTATTCTTTATGAGATGGTCACCGGCGAACGCCTCTTTAAAGGGGATACAATGGAAATTTTTTCCAGAATTCGAAAAGGTGAAATACCCATAAGGAAAAATTTGTCTGATGATGTCCCTGCAAGTCTTTTTGGAATTATTCTTAAATCATTAGCAGTCAAGCCAAAGGATCGATATCAATCATGCGGGCAGATGCTATCTGAAGTTGAAGCATGCATTCACGATCTTCAACTCAGACCAACCGCATGGACATTTTCACGTTATATAAAAACCATGTTTGATCAAGAGATTAAACAAGAAGAAAAAGCCATATTTGAGTTAATGCGTCTGTCTTTGGAGCATACGGCAGAAGACCTTGACCAAACCATTATTTTATTAAATGATACCTACTCAAAACCTTCCTTAAAGAAAAAGATTTGCATTATAGGACCACTTGCTACAGGCAAAACATGCATTGTCCAACGCTATGTTGAAAACAGGTTCCACGAAAAATATAATTTTACAGTCGGAACCACCATCAATAAAAAAACCATCAGTTTTGAAGGCCGAAAAGTTCACCTTGATCTGTGGGATCTCGGAGGGGAAGACCCTATCAGCGAAATGAATCATGATTTTATTAAAGGGATGGAAGGATATATTCTGGTAGCTGACTGTACACGTTTATCAAGTTTAAGTATGTCTGTTGCCATTAAAAATAGACTTGAACTTACTGTAGGCAAAATTCCTTCCATCTGCCTTTTGAACAAAAATGACCTTTCAAAAAAAAATAAAATTTTCAAAGAAACTGTTGATGAACTCATATCAGCCGGATGGACGTTTATGAAAACCAGCGCAAAAACCGGTTTGGGAATCAACAAGGCGTTTATGGTTCTTGTGGAAAAGATGATTTAGAAACAAAAGTTAATTAGGAGTGTACATGACAGAAAAAATTAATATATCTTCCATCTTCTCTACAATGGACATGTTGCTGCTGGAACAGAAAGAAGACAGGTCATTTCGACTTTTGGGAGATATCCCAAGGTGGGTTCTTTGTTTTGAAGCTTTAAGCAAGATGCAACTTAAACAATTTTATCCTGAACGACTATTTAACTTTCTTGAAGGATTCATTGAACAAAATCAGCCCTTCTGGAATACAGAACATGACGTTTTTGAAAAAAAAAAATCAAGCTGGTGGACTGAAATTGACAAAAGTCATAACACCCATTATCTCCAGGCTACAGCCGTCAGTTATAAAATCAAAAAATATCTGATAATTGAACACTCAACAAATACGTCAGAAATATTCGGATACCTTCAAAAATACAAAGAAACCATGGTGACATTTGAAACGCCTGCCGGCAAAGATCACCAGCATCCTTATGATACGGATAGTCTTCCTGATTTGTCATTGGTAGATCATATAACCGGCTTGCATAACAACAAAGCTTTTTTCCTTTTGGCCAAGCATCAACAACGCATGGGTAAACGGAAAAAAATCGCCATACTTGTCAGCATGCTTGATATAAACGCTATCCATTTGATAAAAGAAAAATATGGGGAACGTGAAGTGAATGCAGCATTGGTTGATGCGGCACATATATTAAAACAAACATTCCGGAAAACAGATGTCATTGGTAAACTTGATGAAGGATTTGCCGTTCTGGCATTAGAAACTACCAAGGATGGAGAAAAAACCATTTTCTTACGTTTAAAAAAAAACCTCGATGCTTACAACAAAATCTCATTTAAAACCTATGATATTGACTTCAACATCGGGTTTGTTAAATTTGATGCTGATTATACCGGCACATTAGAAGAAGCCGTAAAAGTTGCCGGTTTCCGGTTAATTGAAAATAAAAAAGCGGCAAAG
>JAGVGX010000166.1 GCA_020056865.1 Desulfobacterales bacterium | reverse complement strand
GGTCAAGCATATTGATCTGCCTCAGGAAATGCAGCGATCTATGGCGAAACAGGCTGAAGCAGAAAGAGAAAGAAGGGCTAAGATTATTAATGCACAGGGTGAATTTCAGGCGGCTGAGAAACTTGCTGAAGCTTCAAAAATTATAGAGAACCATCCTATGGCTCTTCAGCTTAGATATTTACAGACGATGCGTGAAATGTCATCAGAAAACAATACCACAACAATTTTTCCTTTTCCTATTGAACTTTTCAAGCCGTTTATGAAGCTTGCAGGGATAAAGGATAGTGATTAATTAAACAACAATGGGGTTATATTTCCCATCGGCATGGATTTGTTTTTGAAATATAAATAATTAAAATTTATATGGCGGAAACGATATCGTTTCCGCCTGTATTTTTAAATACAAAAAAAGGAGATCTTCTTGAATATGGGTTCCAAAAAAAAAGAAACAAAAGAAAAACCGCTTGAAAAGTCGACTGCAAAAGAGTTGAGAGAGCTTGCATTAAAGCTTCCCGAGATTACCGGTGTACATGGTATGAACAAAAACGAACTGATACAGGCCATAAAGAAAGCAAAAGGCATTGAGGATGTTTCGGATAAGGGGGTTGATAACACGGTACGGGAAACCAAGAAAAAGATAAGAGAACTGAAAACAAAACACAAAACTGCTGTTGAAGCCAATGACACGAAGATGTCAACAATTTACAGAAAACGTATATTGCGACTGAAAAAAAAGACCCGAAAGGCTGCATAGCCTGAGATTCATTGGCCTGTAATTTGGGTGTAATTATGATTCATCCCTCGTCCATTGCTTTTGACATTGATGGTGTTTTTGCAGATATTCTATCGCTGTTTATTGAAATTGCCGGCAGCAAATTTAACATAAACGGTCTGAAATATCACGACATAACCACTTATGATTTAAGGGACTGTCTTGAGATCGACCCGTTGATAATAGACAAGATCATCGAGTTGATACTTTCGGGAAGCTATTGTTCGCGCCTTAAGCCTGTTGAAGGGGCTCAGGAAGTATTGACAAGGCTGGGTAATTACAATGGGAAAATTCTGTTTGTAACAGCAAGGGAAAAAGAATATCCCATTTATGACTGGATTTTAAATATGTTGCCCCTTGATCCGTTGGTAATTCACATTGAAGCAACAGGCACATTTGAGAAAAAGACGGAAGTTCTTTTAAAGCATAATATAACGTATTTTGTCGAAGACAGACTTGAGACATGTTTTATGCTCAATGATGCCGGGATTAATCCTGTTCTTTTCAAACAGCCCTGGAACCGAAAAGAACATCCGTTTATCGAGGTCAATACGTGGGGCGAACTTGAATCCTTGATTAATTTCCAATGAACATCAACCCGTTATTCAGCAGCCTTATTCATTCGTTTGTATCGGCGCTTGAATCTGAGAAAGGGTATTCATCCCATACGTGCCGAGCTTACAGACAAGATCTGGAAGCATTTGCCTCATTTGCAGAAAACAGCATCGGTTTAGATAAAAGTAACCAGCAGGCTGAAGGCGTATTCAAGATTGATGCTGTATTGATAAGAAATTATCTTGCATTATTGCATAAAAACAACAAAAAATCGACCATAGCGAGAAAGCTTTCAACCATACGTTCTTTTTTTAAATATCTCGTAAAGATAGAACGTATTAAAAATAATCCTGCAGAATGGATACATGCCCCCAAACAGGAAAAAACAATTCCCGTTTATCTTACAGTGGATGATATATTCAGGCTGCTTGATTCGATTAAAACCGATTCAGTGAAAAGTTTAAGGGATCGAGCAATTTTTGAAACCCTGTATTCAACGGGCATACGTGTTTCCGAACTTGCCGGCTTGAATTTTTTGGACATTGATTTTTCTCAAAGACTCATTCGTGTGCTGGGTAAAGGTAATAAAGAAAGGATTGTGCCCATCGGAAACAAGGCTGCAGATGCTATTCAAGCGTATCAAAGCAAGCTTGGTCGGCAATCGGGTTTTTCCCATAATGATAATGGTCCTGTTTTTCTAAATTTAAAAAACGGCCGTCTTACAACAAGGTCTATTGCCCGTATTCTTGAAAAACTGGTAAACGATTGTGGGCTTTTAACTCATGTGTCGCCGCATGCACTTCGCCATACGTTTGCAACACATATGCTTGATGCAGGTGCTGATTTAAGGGTGGTGCAGGAATTTTTGGGGCATAAAAGCTTGTCAACAACGCAACGATATACGCATGTCAGTATAGGCAGACTGATGGAAACATATGACAAGGCGCATCCCAGAAGATAAAAATTAAAGAAGGTAAAGATTAAAGAAGATAACGACGACAAAGGGTTACATATGAATTTTCATGGTACAACAATCCTTGCTGTAAAACATAAGGGAAAAACCGTAGTAGCAGGTGACGGACAGGTTACGTTAAGCAATACAGTGATCAAACATCATGCAAGGAAAGTAAGAAAGATTTACAACGAAAAGATCATTGTAGGATTTGCAGGTGCAACAGCGGATGCCATGCATCTTTCAGAACTTCTTGAG
>JAGVGX010000175.1 GCA_020056865.1 Desulfobacterales bacterium | reverse complement strand
TATGGTATAAAATCGAGATTCATCTCATACCCAACAGAATTCCTGCCCAAATTCCTTGCGGCAAGGGAAGTTGTTCCGCTACCAATAAAAGGGTCAAGAACTATATCGCCTACAAAAGAAAACATTTTAATAAGTCTTTTGGGTAATTCATCAGGGAACATTGCAATATGTCCATCTTGCTTTGTTCCGCCAAAATTCCAATGACCAGCAAAATATTCCTTCCATTCTTCCTTTGTCATTTTTGATTGTTCTTTTAACTTACTATTTGGTTTTATTGGTGTTCCGAGTTTTTTAAATAACAAAATAAACTCATAATCGATAGACAAAATGCCATTTCTAGGTGTAGGGTAGCTACCCATTAATGAAGCCCCACCCGTTGTATTTGACGTAGTTTTTTTCTGCCAAATTATGGCTCCCATGTAATCAAATCCGATGGCTTCACAAAACTTGATAATTTCTGTCCGAATAGGTATTACCTTATATCTTCCGTAATATACAGACCTTGCAAACTGATCGCCAATATTGACACATAAACGACATCCGTTATTAAGAACCCTGTAGCATTCTTTCCAGACAAGGTTTAAATTATTAATATATTCTTCATAACTGTCGTTATATCCGATTTGATTTTCAGTTCCGTAATCTTTTAATTGCCAATATGGCGGCGAAGTGATAACCAAATGAACTGACTTGTCTTCAAGTTCAGTCATTTGCCGACTGTCACCACTTATGATTTTATGTCTCGTTTTAAAACTCAATTTTATATCCTTAAAGTTTTATCTACACATACCAACGCATTTACAGGCTATTTTGATTCATTATTGACGCTATATGTTCAACCATGTGTTCAATAGGAACAGAAAACTGTTTTTGTGTCGACATGCTTCGCAACACCGCAGCACCGTCGGCAAGCTCTTTTTCTCCCACAATGAGCACATATCCGGCACAAAGCTTATCTGCACGTTTCATCTGACTTTTAAGGCTTTTATCCGAAAAATCCATTTCTGCCTTAATACCTGCCAAGGCAAACGCACAGACCCATTCAAAAGCCCTATCTATGCTGTTTTCACCAAGAGCAGCTATAAACACATCGGGCGCAGTTGAAAATGAATATTCATTTTGCTTTGCTATTTCCACAAGCCTGTCGAAACCTATTGCAAATCCTGTTGCAGGCTGATCAGGACCACCGAGCGTTTTAACAAGCCCGTCATATCTGCCGCCGCCTGCAACTGCACTTTGCGCTCCTAAAGAACCTGTCTGGATTTCAAACGTTGTTCTGGTATAATAGTCAAGCCCTCTGACCAGGCGTTTGTCAACCACATATTCTATATTCATGCTGTTTAATGCATCTTGTACGGATTTAAAATGTTTGTTGCATGCCGGGCATAAAAAATCAATGATCGCAGGGGCATCTTTCATTGCATCTCTGCATGACGGAACTTTACAGTCAAGCACCCTTAAAGGATTTTTTACCTGTCGCCGCGTACAATCAGCGCATAGATCTTCAGAAACACGACCCAATAAATCTGAAAGTTGTTTTGTAAAAACCGGGCGGCAATCCGGGCAACCCAGCGAATTCAGATGAACATGAACGTCGGAAATACGAAGCCTTGAAAAAAGCGTTGTGAGAAGAAGGATAAGCTGGGCATCCATAAGTGGTGATGCAATACCAAAGACTTCCGCATTAATCTGGTAGAACTGACGGTATCTTCCTTTTTGAGGCCTTTCTCTTCGAAACATAGGCCCTATGGTATAAAATTTTCTTACAGCATCTTGTGCATACATGTTATGTTGAATATAAGATCGAACCACCGAAGCGGTTGCTTCCGGACGTAATGTAATCAGATCGCCTTTTCTGTCGGCAAATGTATACATCTCCTTTTCAACAATATCTGTATTTTCTCCGATGCTTCTTGCAAAAAGTTCAGATCGTTCCATCACCGGAAGACGGATTTCTTTGAATCCGAAACTTTCCAGCAAATGGACCGCTGTTTTTTCTACATGCTGCCAGAGTTTGACGTCTTCAGGAAGAATATCTCTGAATCCTCTGATTAGATGGATCATTGCAGTTGACTATTCCTTCATGTGTTTAAGATATAAAATAATAAAAATCCAAGAAAGCACTGCAATGCGGCACGTCCATCTTGGATTCAAGTCAATTTCAATAGAATGCTTATATAACCACTTATTTTCGTGACGATTTTTTTCTATTTTAATGTGATTACTGCATGAGAGTCAATATTAAATTCGTTGCGAAAACAATAATATATTTATCAATCAGATGTCACTGAACCTGGAGACCCATATGCCTGGCAATAGCTGTCCGCTGCATCTGTGAGGACCCTGCACTAACCGTCAGGACTCTGGAATCTCTGAAATGGCGCTGCATTTCATATTCCATGGTATATCCGTATCCACCCATGACCTGCATCCCCTGATTAGAAATCTTTGCGTATGTTTCAGACCCGAAAAGTTTCGCCATACTCACTTCTTTTGAACACTTCATCTTCTGATCCATCATCCAGGCTGCCCTGTAAACCAGTAACCTTGAGCAATCCACTTCGGTCTGCATATCTGAAATCATATGGCCAATAGCCTGAAATGTTCCGATAGGTCTTCCAAACTGAATTCTTTTTTTGGCATAGTCTAATGCCAGATCAACTGCGGATTGGGCGGAGCCCACATACGTGGAACATACAAAAAGTCTTTCCAAATCAAGGCTTGATAACAATATTTTCCACCCGTCATTGAGTTTTCCAACCAGGTTTTCCTTAGGAACCCTGACATTATCCAAAAAAATTTCACACGTATGAATCATCTTTCTGCCCAACGTTTTGATTCTTGTTATTTTAATTCCAGGCGTATCATTGGGAACAAGAATCAGGCTGATCCCCTTGTGTTTGGGCGCGCTATCGTCTGTTCGAACATACAGGCTGATAATTGTATTTTCTACATCAACAGCAGACTGAAATGTCTTTTGCCCATTGATGACCCAGCTGTCACCATCCAAAACAGCCGATGTGGACAGAGACGCCGCATCTGACCCTGAATCCGGCTCTGTAATTCCTATTGTAAACCTTATGGTATTATCTATCAATTTAGGAATATATTTTTTAATTTGTTCTTCACTGCCATGTTTGAGAATCGTTAAACAACAAAAAATGCCTATACCGTAACCTGCTGCAATTTCGAAAGAAAACCTTGCCATCTCTTCGGCGACCATAATAAAATCAGTTGCGCTTAATTCGCTTCCCCCGTATTTTCCAGGAAACGGAAGACCAAACCATTCCAGCTTGGCCATTTTTTTATAAATATCGTAAGGATACGCCTCCTTTTCATCAAGCTGTCTTATATAATCCAAGGTGCATTCTTTTTTCATAAAATCTCGCACACTTCTTCTCAACATCTCCTGCTCTTTTGTAAATCCAAAATCCATTAACAACCCCCCATGTTAAAGTATGTTGATCATTAAAAATATTAATGCGGCATGATGTTGCCATGCCCATGTTTTTGCAGGTGTTACGATTCAGATTGAAAAACAACGCTTCAGTATACTAACTATATTATGCATTATCACTGAACTTAAGCGTACCGTATTTGAGATGGTTAAGTTATAACTTGAAAGAAAGTATATTTTGTCGTATTCTTGATTTTATCATAGTTCCATTTTTTGTAAACCGTTTTGTTCTTGTGTGGCATTCATGATCTTTAAATTTTGTCCCTTATGTGGTAAGCTTTTACATCTGACAGCTGAAGACAACAAACAAAACACGTATTGCAATCATTGCCATGTGGTTCATTACAAAAATCCTGCAGTCGGCGTTGCCGTTATTTTAATTGAAAAAGAAAACAAACTGCTTTTGGTCAAACGATCTGGATCTTATAAAGGCATGTGGTGCATTCCCTGCGGATATGTTGAATGGAATGAAGATGTTAGAGACGCTGCAAAACGGGAATTTAATGAAGAAACAGGGCTTAAAGTAGACATTGGGCCTGTATTTACAACACTTTCAAATTTCCATGATCCGTCAAAACAAACTGTAGGCATATGGTTTTGGGGCAAACGTATGGGTGGCACATTAATGGCCGGATCAGACGCCGATAAAGCACAGTTTTTTCCATTGAACAACTTGCCGGATCAAAATCAAATGGCTTTTCCAACAGATATCATCGTTTGTAACCAGTTGAAACAATATCTAAAAACAAACTGTTTTCCAGTCTGGTAATATGTTTTTAAAATAGGCCTTAACGGTTTATTGTTTTATTTATAAGCTCATCATACACAAATGAGAATTAAAACATGACTCAAGATATGGTTTTTTATACAGCAACCATGGCAAAAGTATATGCTGGCCAGGGCAATCTAAAAAAAGCCGAAGAGATTTACAGGTACCTTTTGGGAAAAGATCCGGATAACCCCGATTTGATCAATGCGTTATCTGAAATCGAAAAAAAAAACCGGGCAAACCATTTTGAGGTTCCCCCGCACCTTGTTTTATTATTTAACACGTGGATTGACCTTGAAGTAAAATATAATACTTTGAAAAAATTAAATAAAATAGCAAACCGTTTTTAATCCTTTTATTCTTTTACAATTTAATGTGTTTTTATTGTCAATGATGAATCACTACCGATTTTTAAATAAGATATTATGTTTCACTGTTCTTTGCCTGCCTGTTCGTCGCTTTTATACCCAGGCATGCGAATGCATTACAATGTATTTTTACGCATCATCACTGTAGATAACTATAGAAGTAAAACCTTTATTTTCAGATGATATATTTATATATTGATCAAATCAAAACCAACTTAAAATCGAATACCCCTGATTTACCTGAGCCGGAAAACAGTTTAAGTGACGTTCAAAACCCATTGATAAATTAAAATAACAGGGCATTAAGGTAGAAGTTGGCGGAGGTATAATGAAAAAGCGTCTGATTGTTTTAATCGGCTTTTATATATTTATTCTTTGTTTTTCTGGATATTGCGATGAGGCAAATAATGATGTTGCAGAATACTTGGAACATAGCAGTATCAACTGGAGCAGGCACTATATTCTGGCCATAGGCGTTGGCTATCCATCAAAAAAAAATCCCGCAGCCACAGACATTAGCAGTCAGGAAGCCATCAAAACGGCAACATATCACGCCAAGCAGGCTCTTTTGGATACTGCACAATATATCAAAATTGATGCATTCACACGGGTGAAAGACCTAGCAACTGGAAATGATGAGATTATGGCAGGCATCACCCGCATGATCGGGAACGCTAAAATTACCGAAAAAAAATATATGTCTGACGGAGCGGTAGAGGTTGTTATGCGCTTGGACATTTATGGCGGGTTTGCACAACTTGTGCTTCCTGATTCTATCCAGCAGGTAGAAACAATACAACAGGCAGTGCCTGTTAAAAAATATCTATACCAGACATATGATATAAAAACAAAAAAAAAATATACCGGTCTGATTGTTGACGCCAAAGGGATAACTGTAAAACCTACCATGGTTGTAAGAATAATGGATGAGCAAGGCATCGAGGTTTACGGGTCAGCTTTTGTAAGCCGTGAATATGCTGTGCAAGACGGCATGTGTCAATATGTAAAATCCTATGATAAGGCCTTGAAAAACCCAAAAGTTGCGGATCTTCCCTTAACAGTAAAAGGCTTGCGGACTTCAGGGAACGCACAAACAGATATTTTCATCAGCAATGCAGATGCTGCCCGAGTTCGAAGCGCTCCGGAACACATTATATTTCTAAGAAAGTGCCGCGTCATCATCGTGGTTGATTGATGT
>JAGVGX010000251.1 GCA_020056865.1 Desulfobacterales bacterium | reverse complement strand
CGTTTTTACTTGATATATCGTTTATTTTGTGCCATATTATTTATTACAATTTAACCGCTTTTTTGGAGGATAATATGGGTTATAAAAAAATAGATCAATTGAAGCTATAATTTCTGCTGCAGACGGATATTAAAGAGTCAATATACATCAATTTTTATCAAAATATGGGCTGAAGGTTTGAAATAGGGTTGGAATTTTACTTTCAGGCATTAAAAAAGGGTTATGATGTATAATAACCCATTGATTGAATTGGTGGCGTCCCCAAGGGGATTTGAACCCCTGTCGCCGGCGTGAAAGGCCGGTGTCCTGGGCCAGGCTAGACGATGGGGACGCAGGTACTTACTTTTTTATATCAAAATGGGCCGTGCGCGACTTGAACGCGCGACTCTCTGCTTAAAAGGCAGATACTCTACCGACTGAGTTAACGGCCCTACTAAAAATGGATTTTATAATAATATATTAATTTTTTGTCAACAAAAATTATTAAAAATTTCTACCAGTTTATACTGGTATAATATTCACACGGTCAAAGCAGATCCTTACAAAACTTTCTCTTGACAAACGATTAAACCTTTACCTATTGTATGAATAGGTACATTTAGAAACAAAAATACTTTCAGTATATGCGTTACTCTCTGAATTATTTTTTAATCTTACTTATAACATTTTCAGTAATAATATTTTTTGCCTTCCATACAAATAAATTAAAATGGACCATGTTTGAACGCTTGAAATCAAAACAATTCGGCTATTGAAAAAAAGGATCATATAACCATGGAAGAAACATCAAGAAAAGAACTTCGAAAACTAAAAAAGGAAACAGAGCAGGCAAAAAATAAAGAACACTGGCTGGCTGAAGAAGAAAAGCTCTATGCGCTCTGGAAAAAAGCTTATACCGCTGGGGGCCAGAAACAAATTGATCGCTTTGCCAAGCAAGGAAAACGACCTGTTCGCCAGTTAATAAACCAGCTTATTGATCCTGGCACAAACTTTATTGAGCTGAGTACGGGTGCCGGATTTGACATCAATTACGAACTTGCCAAAGATGTGCCGAGCGCAGGGCTTGTTACAGGTCTTGGCAAAGTACACAACAATTGGGTCATGGTTATTGCCAATGACAGCCGGGTCAAAGCCGGCGCTTATTTTCCCATAAGCTGCAAGAAACATCTTCGAGCACAGGAGATAGCAGACACATGTGCGATTCCATGCGTTTATATTGGAGATTCTGCCGGCGCTTTTCTACCCATGCAAGATGAAATATTTCCTGATAAAAATCAATTTGGCCGTTTTTTTTACAATATGTGCAGAATGTCTGCCAAAGGGCTTAGACAATATACGTTGAGCACGGGAGGCAATACGGCCGGAGGGGCATATACGGTTTATCTTGCATGTGAATCGATCATGATCGATAAGATGTCTTATTCTTTTCTTGGCGGCCCGCCAATGGTCAAAGCAGCTATCGGCGAAGATGTCACCATGGAAGAACTTGGTGGGGCAAGGGTTCACACAACGATATCAGGTGGTGCTGATCATTTCGTGGCAACTCAGGATAAAGGGATAGAAAAGCTCAGAGAACTGTTGTCTCATGACCCGGCACAAAAAATATCCATTGAAAGACGTGAAACAAAAGCGCCCAACCTGCCAATTGATCATCTGTATAACATATTGCCTCAGGACCCCTACAAAGGAATAAACGTCAGAGAAGTCATATCATGTATTGCAGATGAGGGTAAATTTACGGAATACAAACACAATTACAACCCAGGAAGGGCCGATAATATTGTTTGCGGAAAAATTCATTTAAAAGGGCTTCCCATTGGAATTATTGCAAGTAACGGGATTGGTGTCATTTTTGTTGATGCGGCACGCAAGGCCATAGAATGGGTATTGAGATGCACATCACAGAAAATACCTATTCTTTATATACAAAACTCACCGGGCTATATGGTCGGCACCCAGGAAGAGCGCGACGGCATAGGTAAATACGGATCAGGAATGGTAAGGGCTTGCGCCTGCTCCAATGTTCCGATGATTCAGTGGGTTATCGGGCCGGATCATGGCGCCGCAAATTACGGCATGTGCGGCAGAGCTTATGACCCCAACTTTATCTTCTATACCATGAGAGGCCGAACATCGGTAATGTCCGGCCAGACAGCAGGCTCGATTTTAACAACGCTTGAAAAGGCAAATCTTAAAAAAGCAGGCAAAGAAATGAGCACAGAAGATGAAAATGCGTTCAAAAATATGATGATTGAAAAATATTCACAACAGGCGCATCCATTTTATTGTGAATCAAGACTGTTTCACGACGGAACGATTCCCTTTAAAGATTCACGTGATATTCTTGCAAATGCGTTTGAAGTCTCTTTGATAAAACCAATTTCTGAATCTACATTCGGAAACTTTAAATTTTAAATTTTGCTGCTAATTTTTATATGGAGACCATATCATGACCGATGTTATTTTGCGGGAAAAATCAGATGACGGCATATGTATTCTCACGTTAAACCGGCCCAACGCCATGAACTGTATGAATTTTGACATGATCGAAACGCTGCGGAACATGGTGAGAGAATGCAACTTTGACATGAACATAAGGGCTATTATTATTACAGGTGCAAATCCGCCTGAAGGCAAAAAACCATCATTTTCAGCAGGCGCCGACCTGATTGAAAGAAAAACCCTTTCAGATGATCAGGTACGCCGTTTTATTGCTACGGTTCGTGATACCATGACCACTGTTGAAAGCGCTAAAGTTCCGGTTATCTCGGCAATTAACGGGTATGCTTTTGGAGGAGGAACTGAACTTGCGCTTGCAAGTGATCTGCGAATTGCCGCCTCTACGGCACTCATGGGCCTGACCGAAACCAGCCTTGCCATCATACCCGGAGGAGGAGGCACTCAAAGATTGCCGAGAATCATAGGTATGGCAAAAGCAAAAGAATTAATCTACACTGCAAGAAGAATTGACGCCCATTACGCCCTTGAAATAGGCCTTGTCAACCAGGTCGTAGAGCCTAATGAATTAATGAATGCGGCAAAAAAACTTGCAAAAGAGATTGCAGCAAACGGACCGATTGCTGTACAACAGGCGAAGTTTGTTTTAAACAACGGCTCTGAATGCAGTCTTGGCGTTGCCCTTCGTTTAGAATCAAAGGCTTATGAGCTTACGATCCCCACCGAAGACCGTTTAGAAGCACTTGCCGCATTTGCAGAAAAACGAAAACCTGTTTTTAAGGGGAAATAAACAAGGATATACAACCGTATAAGAACTAAAACCCGTTTACCAGGAAATATTTATGAGTAAGCTTTTGTGGAAACCTGATGCCAACCAGGCAAACAAAACCCATATGTACAGATTTATGCGGCAGGTAAACGCCAGGTACAATAAAGATTTTTCCGATTATTTTCAACTGCACAAGTGGTCTATTGAAAATATATCTGATTTCTGGGCCATGATGTGGGAGTTTGCAGATATTATTGCATCAGCAAATTACACACAGATTATTGACAAAAATGTTATGCCCGGAGCCAAATGGTTTGAAGGCGCAAAATTAAATTTTGCTGAAAACCTGCTCAGATTCCGTGATGACAAAACAGCCATAATATTCAAGGGCGAAACACAGGACGCAATTCATATAACTTACAAAGAACTTTACAGTGAAGTTGCCCGTATCGCAAAATCACTTAAAGAAATCGGCGTAACCAAAGGAGACAGGGTCGTAGGGTTTATGCCCAATATGCCCCAGTCCATCATGGCCATGCTCGCTGCAACGAGTATGGGTGCGCTGTGGTCTTCATGCTCCCCTGATTTCGGAATCAAGGGAGTAATCGATCGTTTTGGTCAAATAAAACCAAAAGTACTTTTTACTGCAAACGGTTACTCATACAAAGGAAAACACATTGATTCGCTGGAACGGATCAGCTCAGTGCTGCAAGAAATTGACAGTATTGAAAAAGTCATTGTTGTCCCTTACACAGAAAAAGAACCGGAAATAAAGGGCATCGCACATGCCGTTCTATACAACGATTTTATTTCAAAGGATACCAACTGCACGCTTTCATTTGAACAGTTGCCGTTTGATCATCCGGTTTATATCATGTATTCTTCAGGCACAACAGGCCTGCCGAAATGCATGGTGCAAAGTGGCGGCGGCATACTGATCAATCACCTTAAGGAATTAATGCTTCATACAGACCTGAAAAGACAAGACAACATCTTTTATTTTACAACCTGCGGATGGATGATGTGGAACTGGCTGACATCTTCCCTTGCAGTAGGCGCAACGTTAATACTTTTTGACGGCCAACCGTTTTATCCTGATGCAGGGGCTCTCTGGAAACTTGCCCAAGATGTTGGCATAACCATATTCGGCACAAGCGCAGCATATATATCAGGCATAAAGAACGCAGGGTTGCAACCTGGTAAAAATTACGACCTTTCAGCATTAAAAACACTTCTTTCCACAGGTTCTCCTCTATCGGTTGAGTGCTTTGAATATGTGTATAAAAAAATAAAACAGGATCTTCGGCTTTCCTCCATTGCAGGTGGCACGGATTTAAATGGATGTTTTGCCGCAGGCAATCCAATGGGACCGGTTTACGCAGGAGAACTTCAATGCTGCTGTCTTGGCATGGATGTAAAAGCATTCGATGATACTGGCAAATCATTGCTCAATAAAGAAGGTGAGCTGGTTTGCGTTTCACCGTTTCCATCCATGCCTGTTTACTTCTGGGACGATCCGGATGGGAAAAAATACCATGACGCATATTTTGACATATACCCTGGCATATGGAGACATGGAGATTTTATTAAAATAACCGAAACCGGCGGCGTTGTTTTCTGTGGGCGGTCCGACGCAACGTTAAATCCAGGAGGCGTAAGAATCGGCACATCAGACATTTACCGTCTTGTAGACAAATTTAAAGAAATCCAAGACAGCGTGATCATCGGCCAGGAATGGAAAAACGACCTTCGGGTGATACTCTTTGTGAAAATGGCACAAGGCCATGATCTGACAGAAAATATAAAAAATAACATCAGAAAAATAATCCGGTCAGAAGCATCTCCCAGGCATGTTCCTGAAAAAATTATTGAAGTAAAAGATATCCCTTACACCTTGAATATGAAAAAAGTTGAACTGGCCGTTAAAAAGGTTGTGCAAAATGAACCGGTGTTAAATAAAGATGCGCTGATTAATCCGGAATCGCTTGCTTATTATAAACATATCCCAGAACTGCAATAACTAAAACTAGTTTTAAGCTCGGACCTTTTCAGGAAGTACTGCAGCGGATTTCCATTCGGAAGGGATTTTATCTCCTGGATTTTCTCCTAATTTTTTCTTCAGTTCAGCCAGACCCGGACGGGCAAACTTCATGTGCCCTTCTTTTAATGTTCGTCCGTTTATGATGGCTTCGGAGCGCAGCCTTCTACCTATGGTTTTTTCCATTTGCCTGCCCAGCCATAAAATTCTATCCACATCGCATCCATGCTCAATGCCCATTTCATCTATCTGTACCAGCGTATCTTCCAAAGTGACCAGCCCCACATATCTGGGATCTTCATAATAGTACTCACCGGTACCGCGAGTCGGGGTATCATCAATAAAATTTGCCGGTTGTCCCCCAAGACCCCCAAGGGTTCCTTCAAAATGGGTAATGCCGGCCTGAAGTGCCGCAAGAATAGAGGCCGATGCCACACGCTTAGTCTCATGAAAATGGGCTATATGAAGGTCAGGGTTTGGGCTTTCATCAAGAATCATTGAATAGTATCGATAAACATCAGGGGCAGATGCACTCCCGTCATGGTCCGCATGTTCGATGTCATCTGCACCCAATTCTAAAAATCTCTTTGTAAATTCAACAGCATCTTTTAAATCAGTTGCGCCGCCAATGGGACTTCCCCAGATCGTACTTACAGTTCCGCACATTTTCATGCCTGCATCATGTGTTTTTTTAATACACCGTTCAACCTCTCTCCAGTACGTTGGAAGCGTTGTCCCTGAATTTGCAAAGTGATGCGCCTCTTCTGTAGAAACCATCATCAATATCCGGTCCGGACCAATCCCCTGATCTTTCAGGCGAATAGCACGATCAACCGCCGATTCACGGATCGTTATGGCTGTTAAGCAGATGTCAGCATAATTGATACCTTTTTTTTCACACTGTTTTTTAAACCTTTCTCCTCTTAAGTGAGCCAAAAGTTCTTCAGCATCTTTAAACTGTGGCATCAAATAGGGATTGCCGAGATTCGTAACTTCAATATT
>JAGVGX010000208.1 GCA_020056865.1 Desulfobacterales bacterium | reverse complement strand
TGTTATTTCACCGGCAATAAATGCGAGTCCGGTTGTAACAAGAGTTTCACAGGCTACCCTGCAGTTTCTGTCTTTTTCCATGATAGCGTCGAGTATGGAGTCGGATATGGCATCTGCAACTTTGTCGGGGTGTCCCTCGGTTACCGATTCGGATGTAAAAAAGAATTGTTCATTGCTCATCAATAGTCTCCTTTTTCTATAACGGCTTTGATAGTCACGCTATTATTATATGCACGGAAGCCGTTACGGGTTTAATATCATATTATCTATAAGTCTTGTTGCACCAACTTTTACGGCAAGTGCCATCAGTGCAGGCTTTTCAATCATTTTAATATCTTCAAGTGTTTCCGGGTCACAGATATTTATGTAATCTATTGAAGTGTCCGGACAGGATTTAATCAGGGCTGTTGCCTCTTCAATTATTTTTGACGAATCCCTTACCCCGTTTTTAAGAATCTCGCCAGCTTTTTTTAGAGCTTTATATAAAATTAAGGCGTGAATCCTTTGTTCAGGACCAAGATAACTGTTCCGAGAACTCATTGCAAGGCCGTCCTTTTCTCTTACTATAGGAGCTCCGATTATTTTGATATCGGAATTGAGCTCCTTGACCATTTGTTTTATTATAAGAAGCTGCTGAAAATCCTTTAGGCCGAAAACGGCATAGTGAGGTTTTACAATATTGAAAAGTTTTGCGACAACAGTTGCAACTCCCCTGAAAAAAACAGGTCTTGAAAGTCCGCAAAGGTGATTAGGCAGATTTTTCAATTCCACATATGTCTGAAAGCCTTTTGGATATATTTCTTTTTCGTCCGGGATAAAGGCTATGTCAACGCCCTCTTTTATTAACAGTTCCAGATCTCTTTCAATATCTCTCGGATATGATGCCAGATCTTCTTTAGGGCCGAACTGGGCGGGATTCACGAAGATGCTTACTACCAATATATCGGCCAGTTCACGCCCTTTTTTCAAGAGAGAAAGGTGTCCTTCATGCAAAAAGCCCATTGTCGGCACGAACGCAACTGTTTTTCCCTCTTGCCGAACAAGGTCGGAATACTTTTGCATCTCTTTGGTTGTGTTGATTATTTCTATGGCGCTCACCTTTCCTTAAAAGATTTCAAAGTTTTAACAGAAACAGCTGGTGTTGTATGTCAGACAAAAAATCCCGAAGATTGACATCGAGATCACCTAAAAGGGCCATTTCCATATGGAAACTATTCTAAGACAATGAGTAGAAAATGTCAATGAATGCAAGGATATTTTACAGCAGGTGATCTGCAGGCACAAGAATATTATAAGTGTCTTTTCAACCGGGGGTTTGGCAGTAAATATGCGAAGGCTGAAGGGGCCTCAAATGGCAGTGACCTTGATCCAGGGAACACACCCTTTGAACCGAAACAGATAGTGTTTTTCCCGCTGCTTGTAGCGGTGTTATCGGTTTTTGTTCTGTTTCAAAAAATTTTTAGCCATATTATTGCCCAATTTTGCAGCAGCCTCCATATCCGCGAACAGTTCCTCTTTACGATTAAGCTTTTCATTCGAAAGAGCACGATAATAATAAGCCAGGGGATTATGAGGTTTTGATCCAATAAAGACGTTTAAATCATTAATTGCTTCCTGAAATTTATTAAGATAATAAAAAACTAATCCCCTGAGAAAATAGGCTCTCACATATTTTGAATCCATATCAATTGCTTTATTTAAATCAGCCAGAGCATCCTGGTATTTTTTTAAATTAAGGAACGCATTTCCGCGATTGACATAAAACTCATTATTATATGGATTTATTTCAATTGCTCTGTCACAATCCTTTATATTTTCCAAACCAGCTTTTCCGGACATGTGATATGCTAGACAGCGATTGCTGTATGGATATCCCCATTTTGGATTTAGTTTAATTGCCATGTCAAAATTTTCAATTGCTTGTGAATATGCTTTGTCTGCAAGATGGCAAAGGCCTCTGACATGATAAGCTTTCTCCTTTTTAGGATTTATTTCTATTGCTCTGTTAACATCTTTAATTGCCTCATCATAATAACGGCTTTTATAATACGCAAAGCCCCGATTGATGTAAGCCTCTGCATTATTTGGCATCAATTCGATGGCTTTACTGCAATCATTGATTCCTTTTTGTGGTTCATCCGTCTTGGCGTATGCGAAACCTCGAATGCTATAGGCCCTCGCATATTGAGGATTCAGCTCTATGGCTTTATTGAAGGCTGTAATTGCATCCTGAAATTGACCGGCAACCGTCATGGAATTTCCCTTGTCGAACCAGTCAACGGCATTTAACTCATTTGTCAAGGCAATATATTGTTTTTTCCCTTCTTCTTTCTGCCTGTTGTCAGACGATTTCACCAGCTCCTGTTTTAACCTCTCGACTTCCACTAATAATTCGTTTGTTCTTTTTTTAGATTCTTCCAAATCGCTGATATTCTGTCTTTCCTCTTTCAAACTGGAAATGGATTTCTCCAGTTCTTTTGGATCAACTTGAATTTTAGCAACGATGTAATACGTTTGACCGTCCCATTTCTCTGTAATTATCTGAGCTCTGACTATACCTGCAGTTAAAGCGATA
>JAGVGX010000032.1 GCA_020056865.1 Desulfobacterales bacterium | reverse complement strand
GGCGATTTTTCTGGCAGGAAAATATAAGGTTAAAGTGATTATTCCGGTGCTGGTATCCATGCTGAAAAAAATCATTTTTTTTAAAGCCGGATATCGGAAAGTTGAAAATATTGTTGTAGCATTGGGCCAGATTGGCGATCCGATCGCCATTCCTCTTTTTGAGACATATGCACGTATCAGGTGGTCAATTTTTCATAAAAGTCTTTTGCATATGAAAATCGTTCTTTTTGAATCTTTGAATCTTTTTCCTGATGAGCATCTTAATAACTTGCTGAACATAGGGATGAAGATTGAAAATAGTAGAATTAACAGTGCATGCAGGAAGTTGTTGCGGCGACAAAAGAACAAATCGACATGATATTGGGAAGACAGCTACTATGCGTTTGTAATTCAAAAAATATTTTTATGGGCAATCATGGATAATATTGGCATCAAACAAGACTTTTTAGATGTGGTATCGAACCTTACAGGGGCTGTAACCAATATAAGGATGTATACCTATAACCATATTCAGGTCAAAAAGCATTTTGAAAAAGCGTTCAGCAACCTTAAAGTACTTTTAAATCGCCTGCCGCAACTTACTTTTTTTCTTGTAGACGATGTCCTTGTTATGGAAAAGGTGCCGTTTTTATCCGGCAACTTGTATATAAAAAAACTGATTCGCTTAATGGGGGAAAAAGGGGTTGAGAGGATTACATTTGTAAATGGGCTGGAAAGATCTGAATTTGAGACGTTTGTCCGGGATTTGGCTGCCGGCTCCTTAACGCCTCTGCGAACCACAGCACGTATTAAGCTTGGCAAGGTGGAAGTAAAAACGCGTGGCACTGATGATGGCAACACGCATCCGATATCGGAAGAGAACCGTGAAAAATTACAGGCATTGATAGATAAAAGCGAAAAAAGCATTGATGAATTGAGATTGCTTTATCATGAGGTAAAGCATCGGAGAAAGCTTGATGTGCGAGGCGTAGATGAAATGGTAAAAGCTTTTGTCAAAGGGTTTAGCGGTAATATAAATTCCATTATGGCTCTTGGCCATTTGAGACAAGCAGACGAATATACGTTCACACATGTTGTCAATGTATGCATATTAACCATGGCACAGGCAAGATTTTTGGGGTTTGAGAACAAACAGTTGTACCAGATAGGCGTTGCTGCTATGCTTCATGATTGCGGAAAATTTTTCATTCCCAGCGAGATAATCACTAAGCCGGGGCTGCTTACACCACAGGAACGTGATATCATGGAAACGCATACGATTAATGGTGCAAAATACATCATGGGGCTTGAGGGTGTTCCCAAACTTGCGGTTTTGAGCGCCATTGAACACCATATCAAATATGATGGGACCGGTTATCCAAAAATCAGCGACAAATGGCAGCCGAATATCGTCAGCCAGATGATTTCCATATCGGACGCATTTGATGCCATGAGAAGCAACCGTCCTTATCAGAAGTCAAAACCACAGGAACTGGTACTTAATATTCTTCAAAAAGAGCAGGGATCTTCCTTTAATCCCTTTCTTGTGCAAAATTTTATAAAGATCATCGGTCAGTGAACACTTAATATGAAGATTTTTAGTAACTATTCAGCCACAGATTAACACAGATGAACACAGATAGGTTTAAACACAAAGAAACGACAAATATTGAGGCCGGTTTATTATTAAATTCTGGCAAAAAACCAGAATTCAAAAGATTTGTAAAGGAGTCTGTCAGTTGATTTTAAGGAAATGTTGGGCTTTTTTCATTTCACCTGGGAAAATCATCATGATATGGTCAATATCTTCCTGTTTTAGTCCAAAACAATCTAATATGTCTTGCTCGATCTGGCATATTAAACCTTTATGACATAAGCCGGATGAAAAATTTTGCATGACGTAATAAACCAGATTGCTAAGGGCCGTCCACGTTTGAAGTTCGGCTTTTCCGTTGTCTTTTATGTTTTGGTGGTGATTGCTTATAGCGTCTGTTAATGGTTGGGGAAACTTCCAATTTTTTGCAACCATACCCCCTAACTGTGCATGGTCGATTCCGAAAAATTCTTTTTCAGCCTCAACAATTCCGAAACCATTTTCCTTCATCAAAGAATACATGGCTTCAAAATTATCTGCAATAAAACTGTCTATGACAAGTTTGCCTATGTCGTGAAGAAGTGCTGCAGTAAAAAGATCGTGATTGTTTTTTTGACCTGCTTTACTTATTAAAAGTTCTGATAAGATGGCTGATGCGACACTGTGACGCCAGAGTTCACCTGGCTGAAGACCGTAACCTTCCTGTGGATGCTTGAAAGCAGATACCCCGATGCAGTCAACGAGAACAGACCTTATAACATTATTGGTTCCTAAGATGACTACGGCGTGTTTAATTGAGCTGATTTTGCTTTTAAGACCGAAATAACTCGAGTTGCAAAGCCTGAGACAATTGGTGGTTACACCCGGATCATATTGGATGCATTTAACTATATCTTCTGCACTTGCTTCAGGATCGTTTGCAAGTTCCAGCGTACGCATGGCTACTTCCGGTAAAGGCGGCAGTTTGTCAATAGATGCTATGATCTGTCCAAGTTGGTCGGTAATCGACATAGGATACGTTGCTCCTTAAAAAAGACATATGATGATTTTATGACAATAAACTCAGTTTGTGTCAAGAGATAGATTGAAATGTTTTGTAAAGGTTTTGTTTCATCTGTTAAAGGGTTACTTTTTTGCTATCCTGGACTGGTGGATCGCCAGAACAAACTGATTGACCAGCATACGCATGCTTTGTAACTCTAAATTGTTAATCGGCATTTGTTCTTTCGAGCGTGTGGCCATAACAAGCCCGATAGCAGCATTTTGCATAAGAACCGGTAAGAAGACAATGCTTTGTGGATGAAGCAGATGTACAAGCGCTTCAGGAATTAACGGGCTTTGGCTGTCTGCTTCGAAATCAGAAATAAAAATCTCCTGGCGATTCTTAATGCAGACAACGGGTGCATCTGATGAAGATGTCATAGGAAAATCAAAAGTAGTTCGCAGATGATCAGTAGCCGGCCCAAGGCCGCATGAGAATGACAGCCGGTCACGTTGAGGAGTTACCATAGATAACAAAACATGGTGCATTCCTAAACCACGAGACATGCCTTCGAGCACCATCATTATGACATCACTTATGGAAAATGTTCCTGTTATCGTCGTTGTGATATCAGTAATGGTTTTTGATAAAAATTCAAGCTGTTCGGCGATGACTGAATTATTATTAACTGCATGATTCGATTGGATCGCAGCGTTGCGTGTATCAGGTGGTGCGGTGATGTTTTTTTTGTTAAATGTTGGAAGGTTTTCAGCTTCGTTAAACGCTTCCTGAATATCTATGGCTGTGTTTCCACCCGGGATGAGTTGAAGCGCTTCAAGCTGCAAGCGTATTGTTTCGGAAAATCCGCTTGCAGCTTGAAGCGAATTGTTAGTAATTATTTCAAGATCATCAGTTGTTATAGAAATTTTGTCTTCGAATCTTCTTGCCAGTCTGGCAAACTGAATCCGTTTGCTCGTATCGGTTATCATTACAGCATGGCTTAACTCATAAGCGTAAGAAGTGATGCACTGCATGGCTTCAATTTTGTCCTTCAACGGCCCCTTTCGATCCGGATTCATTCTGATAATACCGTTTTTTATGAGTTCCGGCAAACCCCATGAGTCGGAAACAGCCTGGCTCAAGTCAGTATATGACAGGCGCATGATTTTCCGTGAAGCTTTTTCCTTATCCATTTTTTCATCAAGCATCAGGCTGTTGATGGCTTTTTGTTCTTCAGGAAAATAAAAGCTTACAATCAGGATGCCTAAGTGATGAAGCATTCCACATATAAATGGTTCTTCGGAATTGATCGATTTAATTTTATCGGCGATTTCTCTGGCATATAAAGCTGTTAAAATAGCTTGCAAAACCTGATTCTTTAACTCATCCGTATCTGAACCTTTCAGGAAATGTTCAAAAATAGTCAGAGCAGATGCCATATTTAATATAGCATTCATGCCAAGCATCACAACTGCCCTTGAAATGGTTGTCACAGGTTCACCTAACACTTTGTAGTAAGCACTGTTAGCTATACGAAGAACACGGTTTGTCAGTGAGACGTCTTTTAAAATAGTTTGAGCGACATGTTGTGATGAGGCATTTTTAGAACGAATTTTACTTGTCAATTCGACAATATATTCAGAAGCAGCAGGAAAGTCTCCTTTCCGTTTCATACGCTGCGTGATAAAATAAAGAGCATTTTGCTTTGCCTTGCCGGTCAAGCGTGCATCGTCACGATGAGTTTTTGAACTGTTGACTTCTTCAGTGCATTTTTTAAATTCTTCATGCATGGAAATAGCGCTGTCAAACCTGTCAGCAGGAATTTTCCTTAAAGTTCTGTCAATAAAATCAAGGTATGGTTTGGGCAGGTCGGCTTTATACACCTGAAGGGGAGTATGGAGCTTGTTGATTATTGATTCACGCAGGGCATTAAAATTTTTGCTGAAAAACGGAAGCCGGCCGCTTAGCATCTGGTATAAAATGACACCGAGAGAATATACGTCAGATCTTGGATCAACGTTTTTGCCGCCAATTTGTTCAGGTGACATATATAATGGTGTGCCGGCTATTTCTACACTATTGCCCGTTAACTCTGATGCTGAATGGGCGATGCCGAAATCCATGATTCTGGGCTGCATACCTTGCTCAAGAATAATATTAGCCGGCTTTAAATCCAGATGAATAACACCGCGATGATGTGCATAAGCCATTGCTGAAAGAAGATTTAAAAAAATACTTTGAGCAGTACGCATATCAAGAGCGCCCTTGTCTTTAATAAATTGTGAAAGCAGTGTTCCGCTTATCAGTTCCAGAACAAGAAATGGATTGTTGTTTTGTTCGTCTACGTCATAGACCTGAACAATACCAGGATGAGAAAGACAGGCTGCAAGACGGGCTTCTTTAAGAAGATCCTGCTTTATTTTATTTACATGCTCGGCATGAAGATTTTCAGGGAATTTGATAACCTTTATAGCCACATCACGTTTTAGCGTAGGGTCGTGTGCCCGATACACTTTTCCCATAGCTCCATCACCAAGCAGTGCTTTTATTTCAAAACGCCCGAATTGTTGTTTTATGTCCATTAAAGCATCAATATATTTATGAGGGTTTTGTATGATTAAAGTCTTATTTTATTATTATTGGCTTTTTTTATATTATCTTTAGCTGTCGTTATTACTTTTAAAAGAATCAAGAAATTTATATATAATGAATATGCTGGGTCAACATACTGAGCGGCAAGCCAATAAACGATCAAGTGGCTGGTTGAAAAATTTATCACTTGAGTCAAATTTACTTGACAAACTTTTTGAAAGAGTAGAAATTGACCGATTGTTTATTCGTAAGACGAAACTGATTTTGCTCTCAAGGTGCTGTCCTTTGTATCCTTATGTCTTATAGTAATTTTAAAATGGAGGATTGATCATGTATAAGATCGTACCCAAACGGATGTTTTTCACCAAAGGAATGG
>JAGVGX010000293.1 GCA_020056865.1 Desulfobacterales bacterium | reverse complement strand
TGTAAAAAAAGTTATCAGTAACCTTCAAGAGCTGAAAGACAAACTGCCTGAACAAATGACACTTTGCTTATCTCATTTTGCGGGTTTAGATAGAACAATTGAGGGTTTTGAAGGTTTGCAGGCCGCGCAGGATTGCATGGGTTCAGATGAAAAGAGGGATGCCTTCGCAAAAGATTTCAGCCTGTTATCAAAACTATGGGAAGCACTTTCTCCGGATGACGTATTAAAAAAATATCAAAAAGATTATAAATGGCTTTCGCAGGTTTACACCTCGGTTAAACCGGGTTCCGACGATAACGGAAGATTATTATGGCATGCTTTAGGCGCACAAACTACGGCTCTTATCCATGAGCATATCCATGTTGCCGGTATTAACCGCGACATGGAAGAGATGGTTTTGGATACCGATGTAATTGACAACTTAATGAATAAAAAAGACCCTAAAGATGCAGATAAAATTGTAAAAATATTATCGGGCAGGCTGGGTAAAAATAAAGGCAATCCGGTTTTTAGAAAGTTAAGTGAAAGACTTGAAGCGTTGAGAGACAAGGCGGAAAAAGGTTTAATCAACAGCATTGAATTTATTAAACAGCTTTGTGAAATCGCTAAAGAAACTTTACAGGCTGAAAAGCAGAAGGATAACGGTGAACAGCAAAAATCAGCAAAAGCGGCATTAACGGAATTATTTCTTGAACTTAAAACGGATAAAACACCGGCCATAGTTGAAAGAATAGTAAATGACATTGATGAGATTGTTCGTTTAGTCCGCTTTGACGGTTGGCAAAACACCATTCCCGGAGAAAGAGAAGTGCAAAAATCTTTACGCAAGACATTGTTGAAATATCAATTGCACAAAGATGAAGATCTGTTTAATAAATCGTATGAGTATATTAAAGAATATTATTGAATCAAACTTACCGCCCGTGTGTTTTTTGTCTACAAAATATGGTCAGGCCATTTCACTGGTATTTCCTCAATAGCGGCCCCACTCAGAACAAAGCAATTAAAGGGTCTGAAATAACAGCCTGGTTGTTTTCCTGCAAGGCAGCGGCCAGCCTTTTATGCTTGTTATTAAAGATCATCGTTTCGTTTCTTGACTTTTCATAGTGCAAACGATAGATTCTATTTAAATAAATTAAGAGGACACATGAGCGAAACAGTTAAGATCGACAGCATGGTTATAGGTAAAGGATCCCCCTTGGTTCTTATTTCAGGCCCATGCGTCATAGAAGACTATGAAACTACATATAAAACAGCTTTATTTCTTAAAAATCTTACGCAGAAACTTGATATGCCTTTCATTTTTAAGGCCTCATACGACAAGGCCAATCGCAGTTCAATTGATTCTTTCAGAGGGCCAGGCATTGCAAAGGGGCTTGACATCCTTAAGCGTGTTAAAGAGGCGCTTGATATAAAAATACTTTCTGATGTTCATCGGATAAAAGAAGTAGACGATGCCGCAAATGTTCTTGATATTATTCAGATTCCAGCCTTTTTATGCAGGCAGACTGATTTTATCATCAAGGTTGCTGAAACACAAAAGCCTGTGAATATAAAAAAAGGCCAGTTTCTTGCGCCGTGGGACATGGTAAATGTTATAAAGAAAATAACGTCAACAGGAAATCATCGCATTCTAATCACCGAGCGGGGGACCATGTTTGGATATAACAATCTGGTGGTAGATTTCCGTGGGATCAAGATAATGCAGGATATGGGATATCCGGTCATATTTGACGTAACCCACAGTGTCCAGCTTCCAGGCGGTGACGGAACCAGCTCCGGAGGTCAGCGGGAGTTTGCGGAAACCCTTGCCAAAGCAGCGGTTGCCTCAGGTGTAAACGGGATTTTCATTGAAGTTCATTTTGACCCTGATAAAGCCTTATGTGATGGGCCGAATTCCATCAGGCTCGATAAACTTGAAGATATGCTGGTTCGTCTGCAAGCAGTTTATAATGCAGTTTAGATGAAATAAATTCATCATAATCAAGCATATGACGATAATATTATCAAAGGATTTAATTTCGCGGTGTCCAGTAAAACGAACACAATTGATCAGCAGCTTAACAGAATCCAGCTTCTTCTTTTAGATGTGGATGGTGTTCTTACAGACGGAAGCATTGTTTACAATGATGATGGGATTGAAACCAAGGCATTTCATGTTAAAGACGGGTTAGGCCTTCGTCTGCTTATGTCTGCCGGGATAGAAGTGGGGATTGTAACCGGAAGGCGTTCAGGGGCATTACACAATAGATGCCTGGATCTTAAAATTAAAAAAAAATATATATTTGACAATGTCAAAGACAAAGCTGCTATACTCGATACAATAGCAGCCAAAACCAACATGTCGGAAAAGGATATGGCATTTATCGGAGACGATTTGCCGGACATTCCTCTTATGAAAAAAATAGGGCTCCCTATTGCAGTTGCTGATGCGCATGCAGCGGTTATTGAACATGCAGCGATCATTACAAAAGCAAAGGGGGGCAAAGGTGCCGTCAGAGAGATCTGTGAAGAAATATTAAAAGCCAAGGGCCTTTGGCAAGGCATATTGGAAAAGTTTTGAGAATGCGTTTTGCAGGTAATAGCCGTAATAAAAAGATGATAAGGCTCTTTTTGCTATCTGTTGCTTTTATCATGACAGGCGTTATCGTAGCTGTTTTTATTGGATACCGCAGCGCTGTAAAAAGTCCTGAAAAAGCGTCTGCGTTCATTGAAAAAGAAGCCAGTATGTTTTTAAACAAAGTATATCAGGAGTCGGTCAGAGACGGCAAAAAAGACTGGAGCCTGAACGCAGATTCGGCATATTATGATGAAAAAGAAAAAAAGGTTGTATTTCAGAATATTTCAGTCACCTTTTTTCAGAAAAATGGCGGAGAAATTTATCTTAGCGCAGAGCATGGTATACTAAAATCAGATTCAAAAGATATTGATGTTCAAGGAAAGGTTGTGGTAGAAACTGAGAGTTACAGGCTTACGGCCAGCGAGTTATCCTATGAGGACAACCATCGTATCATATATTCAAAAAAGCCGGTAAAGGTAACTGAAAATGCTCTTAATCTTTCCGCGGATTCAATCTATGTTGACTTAAAAGCCAACAGGGTAAATCTTGAGGGAAACGTGGATGGTGTTTTCAGTACGACGTACAACATATTTTAAGGAATATCTTGTAACCATTTTGTTATCGGCAGTGATATGGATGATGTTATCGGCGCTTGTAGCATATGCTGATGAAAAAGAGGTGAATGCAGACGCAGACAACACATACAATAATATTCATATCACATCCGACAGGCTGATATTGAATAGAGATGATGAGTATTCTGAATTTTCAGGGAATGTAAGGGCAACTCAAGGAAAAACGGTTATCACGTCTGACAGTCTTAAAATTTATTATTCAAAGGGGATAAACAGCAAGGAAAAGTCGCAAAATCAAGAAGGATCAATAAAAAAGATTCATGCAGCCGGTAATGTTCAAATAATTATGGATGATAAAATAGCGTCTGCACAACAAGCAGTTTATACATTGGAAAACAAGGTTCTTGTTCTGTCCGGTGGTGAATCGAAAATAATCAGCGGCGATGATTCTGTAACTGCTGAAAAAATAACACTTTACAGAGAAGATGGGCATATGGTCATTGAAGGCGGCAAAAAAAAACGTGTTGAGGCCATTTTGTCTCCGGAAAAAGAAACCAGAAAAAGAAATTAGATAAAAGATGCCAACCCTATCGCTTTGTAATCTTTACAAGTCATATAACGGAAAAAAGGTTGTCGACGCCGTCAGTTTAGATGTTGACAACACAGATGTTGTCGGTCTTCTTGGGCCAAACGGTGCAGGGAAAACCACTACTTTTTACATGACGATAGGCATGATAAAACCGGATCATGGAAAGATTTTTTTAGACAGTGCAGATATCACAGAACTGCCCATGCACATGAGAGCACGTAAGGGTATCGGCTACCTTCCCCAGGAATCATCGATATTCAGAAAGCTTACGGTGATACAAAATATGCTGGCTGTTCTTGAAACCCTTGATCTTTCAAAACCGGAACGAAAAAATCGGGCAGATTCGCTTTTGGATGAACTTGGCATATTGCATCTCGCAGGCCAAAAGTCTATTCTGCTTTCCGGAGGAGAAAGGCGACGACTGGAAATTGCACGGGCACTTGCCACAAATCCATCTTTTATTCTTTTAGATGAACCTTTTGCAGGGATAGACCCTTTAGCGATAATTGATATAAAAAATATTATTAAACATCTCAAAAAGCGAAAAATAGGCATACTTATTTCAGATCATAATGTAAGGGAAACGCTTGAAGTATGTGATAAAGCGTTTATATTAAATTTTGGACAGATTATTGAATCAGGCAATCCTGAAAACATAGTATCAAGCAAAATTGCCCGGCAAATATACCTTGGAAACGAGTTTAAATTATAATGGTACTTGAACTAAGACAACATTTGAAATTAGACCAGCAGTTGATTATGACGCCACAGCTTCAGCTGGCTATAAAACTGCTGCAATTAAACAGACTGGAGCTTATAGATACTATCCGACAGGAACTGGAAGAAAACCCTACGCTTGAGGAGGTTCAGGATGTAGTTGAAAAAGATTATCAGGACGAGAAATCAGAGGTTGAATCTCATGAAACCGGTTCAACAAAAGAGGTTAAAGTTGTAGAAAAAATCCGTGATGATATCGACTGGGACAATTATATGAATGAATATAATTCCCCAGGCAGGACCAACTTTGAATTTGAAAAAAAGGATACGCCAAGTTTTGAAAGTTTTGTGGCAACAAAAGAATCCTTACAAGAACATCTTTTATGGCAGCTTCGCATGCTGTTTCCAGAGCAGGAAGAAGAAAAGATAGGTCGTCTTATTATCGGAAGCATTAACAGCGATGGTTATTT